>CALGUJ010000195.1 GCA_937902055.1 uncultured Pelolinea sp. | reverse complement strand
AAAGGATCTTGCCCTGGCGCACCAAAATATCCATAGTCTGCACTACTTCCTCGACCGTGGTATCGGGATCATAACGGTGGCAGAAATACAGGTCCACGTAATCCAGCCCCAGGCGTTTGAGGCTGGCATGGATGGATTCGGTGATGTGCTTGCGCGAAAGCCCGCGCCCGTTGGGCCCGTCGGAAGTCGGGAAAAACACTTTGCTCGAAATCACCAGGTCTTCGCGCGGCAGGCCCATGACCGCCTTGCCCAGCACCACTTCCGCCCGGCCTTTGGCATACACGTCGGCATTATCGAAGAAATTCACGCCCTGTTCATAGGCGGAGCGCACCAACTCGATGGAGCGCTGTTCGTCCACTTGCGCGCCGAACGTGACCCAGGCGCCCAACGAGAATTCACTGACCTTGATGCCGGTCTTGCCTAATCTGCGGTAATGCATATGCCCTCCTCCGGGAGACTACTCTTTCTTTTCCTCTTCACCGCCGCCGATGCCCAGCGGCTTCCATTTCTTGTCATCCAGGCGCAGGCGATGCGCTTCTTCGCCGCGCATGTGCAGATGGTCAAAGCCCTGCGGTTTGATGGACATCTGTTTGCCCTCCAGCAGCCCCAGCACGCCGGTCTGCCCCCCTTCCACGCGCGGGTGCCGGCAATAGTCGCAATGTTCCGCGTCATGAGGTTTGTAATCCAGCGGTTCCTCGTAGGTGCTGATAAAGCCCTCGTAGTTGCGCAGCACGACCTTGTGGTCGGAACTGCTGATCAGGTAGTTGGGCATGACGGGAATCTTGCCGCCGCCGCCGGGGGCATCCACCACGAAAGTGGGCACGGCGAAACCGGAAGTGTGCCCGCGCAAGCCTTCAATGATCTCGATACCCTTGGAGACCGGCGTGCGGAAATGCCCGACGCCTTCCACCAGGTCGCAAATATATAGGTAATAGGGGCGCACGCGGATGCGCACCAGGTCCTGCACCAGCTTGCGCTGGATGTTGACGCAATCGTTGACGCCCGCCAGCAGGACGGATTGGTTGCCCAGCGGGATACCGGCGCGCAGCAGCCGGTCGCAGGCTTGCGCCAGTTCGGCGGTGATCTCGTTGGGATGATTGACGTGGATATTCAGCCACAGCGGATGGAACTGCGAAAGCATCCCGCAAAGCTCATCCGTGACGCGCATGGGCATGAAGACCGGTACGCGCGAGCCGATGCGCACGATCTCGATGTGCGGGATGGCGCGTAAACGCGTGAGTAGTTCTTCCAGCAATTTCGGCGCCAGGACCAACGGGTCGCCGCCGGAAAGCAGCACGTCGCGGATTTGCGGCGTTTTCTCCAGGTAGGCGATCTGCGCGTCCATCTCTTCGCGCGAGAAGGTGGCAGCCGGGTCGCCCACGATGCGCCCGCGCGTGCAGTAGCGGCAGTAGGATGCGCATTGGGTGGTGACCAGCATCAGGGCGCGGTCGGGGTAGCGGTGCACCAGACCCGGCACGGGGGAATGGGCGTCTTCCGCCAGCGAATCCTCCATCATGCCGGTAAAAGCTGAAAGTTCGCGGTCGGTGGGGATGACCTGCCGCCGCACCGGATCGTTGGGATCTTTGGGATCGATCAATGAAATAAAATACGGCGTAACGTCCACCCTGAAAAGCCCCTTTTGCGAGAGGGCTTTCTTTTCGCTCTCGGTCAATTCCAGCACCTGCCCGATCTCTTCCAGAGAATTCAGGCGATGGCTGAGCTGCCAGCGCCAGTCATTCCATTGATCATCCGGCACATTCCGGTAAAGTTCAGCCCGTCTGGAGGGAAACTGGGGAGTAGACATGCAAACGCTCCTGAGTAGATTTTCTTTATTGTATAGTATCCTGTGGTTTTTGGGAAAAAAACCACCGTTTTTGTTAAAAATACGTTAGAAATCAGCCCGGAAACTGCCAAAATCTTGACGGTGAATTTTGCGCATGGTATTATCAAATACGGAGTTTTAGCACTCTAAGCATGAGAGTGCTAATTTATTGAGAAATGAACGGATTGAGCGCCAGACAAAAACGGATTTTGTCGTTGATCGTGCACGAGTATATCTTCTCGGCCGAAGCGGTTGCTTCCAGGCATCTGGTGGAAAAGTACCGCCTCGGCATGAGTTCTGCCACCGTGCGAAACGAAATGTCCGCTTTGACCGATCAGGGTTACCTGAAGCAGCCGCATACCTCCGCCGGCCGGGTGCCGACCGAAGAGGGCTACCGCTATTTCGTCGGCCAGCTCATGCAGGATACCAGCCTGCCGGAGACAATGCGCGCCACCATCAACCACCAGTTCTCGCAAATGCACAGCGACATCAAGCAGTGGCTGCAATTGGCCGCCACCGTGCTGGCCAACGAAACGCATGCCGCTTCGCTCATCACCGCTCCGCAACCGGTCGAGGCTCGCATCAAGCACATTCAATTGATCGCCACTCACGGCCGCCAGGCGCTGGCTGTGCTGGTGATGGAAGGCGGGCAGATCCACCAACACATCCTGACGCTGGAGGAACCCACCAGCCAGGAGCAGCTCTCGATCCTGTCCAATAAGTTCAGCCAGCTCTTTGCCGGCAAGAATTTACACAACCTCAGCCAATATCAGGAAACGCTCACTTCTTTGGAAAGCACCATCCTGGCCTGGCTGGAAGACGAGTTGGTCCGATCAGACCGCCTGCCAACCGGCGAAATCTACATGGACGGCATCACCAACGTGCTGGCCGAACCGGAGTTTGCAGATTCCGAAGAAGCCCGCCGGGCATTGCGTTTGCTGGAAGAACGCTCGATGCTGCAGGATCTGCTGGCGCAAACCGTCCTGCCCGAAACCATTGGCGGCGTGCAGGTGTTGATCGGCGGCGAGGGCAACTGGAACGATCTAAGCCAGTGCTCCATCATTCTATCCAGGTATGGATCGCCCGGCATCGCCACCGGCACGCTGGGCGTGCTGGGCCCGATGCGCATGTCTTATGGACGCTCCATTTCCATGGTGAGGTTTTTGTCCGGAATTTTGAGCGATTTCGTTGCCGAGCAATGGTGATAACAAGGTAGTGATCATGAAAGATACAGAAAAGAAAAAAGATGTTGAAAATAAGGCGCAAGAGCTGAATTCGCAGGATGCGGTTCAGGAATCCGCGCCGGAAGAAGCGGTCAATCCCAGCCAGGAAATGGAGAACGTGACCATTCCGCTGAAAGAGTATGCCGCCCAACTGGAAGAGCTCGACGATCTCAAAAAGAAGACGGATGAGTTCAGCGAGGGCTGGCAGCGCGAGCGCGCGGAATTTGCCAATTACCGTAAGCGCGTGGAACGCGACCGTGAAATGGAACGCCAGAACAGCAAGCTTGACATCATTAAAAAATACCTGGCGGTGCACGACGATTTCGAACGGGCGATGAAAAATCTCCCGCCCGAGAACTTGCAGGCTGCCTGGTTGGACGGCTTGAAATTGATCGACCAGAAACTGAAAAACCTGCTGGAAGGGGAAGGCATCGCGCCCATCCCCGCAGAAAATGCAGCTTTTGATCCGGCTTTACACGAGGCTATCTCGCACGAAGATAATCCGGATTTTGAAAGCGGACAAATCATCGAAGTAGTCCAAAAGGGCTACACCATCGGCGAGCGGGTCATCCGACCGGCGCTGGTGAGAGTTGCAAAATAACTGGAGGCACTCATGGCAAAAATTATCGGAATTGACTTAGGAACAACCAACTCGGTCGTGGCAGTGATGTCAGGCGGCGAACCGACTGTTATCCCCACGGCGGAAGGAGAACGATTGTGCCCATCCGTGGTCGCCATCAACAAGAACGGCGAACGGTTGGTAGGGCGTACCGCCCGCAACCAGGCGATCGTGAACGCGGAGAACACCATTTTCTCCATCAAGCGTTTCATGGGACGCAAATACGACGACCCGGAAGTGCAGCGCACCATCAGCCGCGTCCCGTATAAAGTGGCGAAAGCCGCTAACGGGGACTTGCGCGTGATCATGGACGGCAAGGAATACTCGCCGCCGGAAATCTCGGCGATGATTTTGGGCAAGTTGAAAAAAGACGCCGAAGCCTATTTGGGCGAAACCGTCACGCAAGCCGTCATCACAGTGCCGGCTTACTTCAACGACGCCCAGCGCAACGCCACCAAGGACGCCGGCAAGATCGCCGGTTTGGAAGTGCTGCGCATCATCAACGAGCCCACGGCTTCCTCGCTGGCTTACGGCCTGGATAAAAAGAAAAACGAGACCATCGCGGTATATGACCTGGGCGGCGGCACCTTCGACGTTTCCATCCTGGAAGTCGGCGACGGCGTTTTCCAGGTGAAATCCACCAGCGGCGACACCTTCCTGGGCGGCGACGATTACGACCAGCGCATCATGGACTATCTGATCGATACTTTTAACCAGGAACAGGGCATGGACCTGCGCAAGGACCGCCAGGCGCTGCAGCGGTTGAAGGAAGCGGCTGAAAAGGCCAAGATCGAGCTGTCCACCGTGATGGAGACCGAGATCAACCTGCCCTACCTGACCGCGGATGCCAGCGGTCCCAAGCATTTGGTGATCCGCCTGAGCCGCGCCAAGATGGAGCAACTCACCAACGACCTGACCGAAAAGACCATCCAGCCGGTACGCCAGGCATTGAAGGACGCCGGTTTGAAAACCTCGGAAATCAACGAAGTGGTCATGGTTGGCGGTATGACCCGCATGCCTTCCGTGCAGGAAGTCGTGCGGCGCGAATTCAACAAGGAACCCCACAAAGGCGTCAACCCGGACGAGGTGGTGGCGGTCGGCGCGGCCATTCAGGCCGGCGTGCTGGGCGGCGATGTCAAAGACATCCTGCTGCTCGATGTTACGCCCCTGACCCTTTCCATCGAAACCCTGGGCGGCGTTGCCACAGCCCTGATCGAGCGCAACACTACCATCCCCACCCGCAAGAGCCAAATCTTTTCGACGGCCGGTGACAACCAGACCCAGGTGGAGATCAACGTACTGCAGGGCGAACGCCCCATGGCAGCCGATAACAAATCGCTGGGCAAGTTCATCCTGGACGGTATCCCGCCCGCGCCACGCGGCGTCCCGCAGGTTGAAGTGACCTTCGATATCGACGCCAACGGCATCATCAACGTGACCGCCGCCGATAAGGCCACCGGCCGCAGCCAGAAGATCACCATCACGGCTTCCTCCGGCCTGAACGACCAGGAGATCGAACGTATGAAGAAAGAAGCCGAGCTGCACGCGGAAGAGGACAAGAAGCGCAAGGAGCTGATCGAAGCCCGCAACATGGCCGATAGCGCGGTGTATACCGCCGAGAAGACTTTGCGCGATAACGGCGACAAGATCAGCGAGGACATCAAGAAAGAAGTCAACGAACAGGTCGCCAAGGTGCGCGAGACGATGACCACCGAGAACACCGATGCCATCCGCAGCGAGACCGAAAAACTGGGCCAGGTGATCCAAAAGATCGGCGCCAGCATGTACCAGCAGCCTGGAAGCGACCAGAGCGCCGGGCCTGACGGCGGCGCAGCCGGCGGGCAAGGTGGGCAGGGCCCACAGGGCGGCTCCGGAGACGGCGGCGAGGACGTAGTTGACGGCGAGTTCAAGAACGTCTAAGGCGTTTATAATTAGCGCTTGATATCAGAGAGGCGTCGGAAATGGCTTTTGCCTCCGAACGCCTCTTTATTGATTACGGGAGACCATGGAAAAACGCGACTACTACGAAATATTGGGCGTCAGCCGCACTGCCAGCCCGGATGAGATCAAATCCGCTTTCCGCAGCCTGGCGCGCAAATACCATCCGGATGTCAACAAGGAACCGGATGCGGAAGAACGTTTTAAAGAGATCAACGAAGCCTACATGGTACTCTCGGATCCTGAAAAGCGCGCGGTCTACGACCGCTACGGATTCGACGGCCTGCGTAATTCCGGCGGGATGCCCGACTGGAACTCGGTGGATCCGTTCGAGATTTTCGAGCAATTCTTCGGCGGAGGTTTCGGCGGTTTCAGCAGCAGCCGGCAGCGGCGCAACGCGCCGCACCGCGGCGACGACCTGTATTATTCGGCTACGCTTGAATTCGAGGAAGCTGCTTTTGGGTTGGACCGCGAACTTGAGATCACGCGCGACGAAGTGTGCGAACGCTGCAACGGCAGCGGCGCGGAACCGGGCACCAGCCCGGTCACCTGCAGCACCTGCCAGGGGCGCGGTGAAGTGCGCCAGGTGCGCCAAACCTTCCTGGGCTCCATGGTGCAGGTGACCACCTGCCCGGATTGCGGCGGCAGCGGGCGCGTGATCACGCAGCGCTGCAAGAACTGCAACGGGCGCGGGCACGAACGCAAGACTGTAAAAAAGGTGATTCCCATCCCGGCCGGGGTGGACAACGGCACGCAGATCCGCCTGTCCGGCGAAGGCCAGCCCGGCAGCAACGGCGGCCCGCGCGGCAACCTGTACATCGAGGTCAAGGTCAAACCGCATAAATATTTCCGCCGGCGCGGCGACGACGTGCTGCTGGATTTGAATATCAACCTGGCTCAGGCTGCATTGGGCGCGGAAGTTAAAGTGCCCACCCTGGAAGGCGATGAAAAACTGGCCATCCCATCGGGCACGCAGCCCGGTAAGGTTTTCAAGCTGCGCCACAAGGGCATCCCGCACCTGCGCAGCAGCGGCAAGGGCGACCAACTGGTGATCGTCAACGTGGAGATCCCCGAGCGGTTGACCAGCGAGCAACGCCAGTTGTTCGAGCAATTGGCCAAAACCCTGGGCAGCGAAGTGCGGCCGCAGGAACGCAGTTTTATCGACGTTTTAAAGGATGTGCTGGGTGGATAAAGCCAACTGGATTGAAGTGTCTTTGACCGTCACCCCCGAACAGGCTGAAGCGGTGGCCGAGGTGATCGGTCGTTTTACGCGCGAGGGCGTGGTGATCGAGCAAGCCGCTCTGCCGGATAACCCTTTGGAAGAGAACCTGCTGGAAGACCATGTGCGGGTTTTCGGCTATTTCTTCGCCGACGGCGGCGCGGAGGATCGCAAAAGAAAGCTGGAAGAGGCCCTGTGGCACCTGGGTCAGATCCAGCCGTTGCCGGAGGCGCAATACCGCCTGATCCAGGATGAGAACTGGATGAACGCCTGGAAACACCAGTACCAGCCGCTGCAGATCGGCGAACGCCTGATGATCATCCCGGCCTGGGTCGAGAACAAGTTCCCCGAACGCCTGCCCATCCTAATCAATCCCGGCATGGCTTTCGGCACCGGCACGCATCCCACCTCGCAGCTCTGCCTGGAATTGATTGAAAAATACCTGCAGCCCGGTCAAACGTTGTTCGACATCGGCTGCGGTTCCGGCATCCTTTCCATCGCGGCCGTGCGCCTGGGCGCAGATAAGGTGATCGCGGTGGACATTGACCCCGCCTCGGTGGCGTCCACGCAGGAGAACTGCGCGCTGAACGGCATTGGAGACGCAGT
>CALGUJ010000194.1 GCA_937902055.1 uncultured Pelolinea sp. | reverse complement strand
GAAGCGATCCCTCGATTTGGAGCAAATCCGCATCCGAAATACGCACGCCGGAAACGGTGATGGTTGAAAACTGCAAAGCGTAGCGTTGGTCTTCTTTTTCCCAGTAAAGGGTCAAGCAGAACGGTTCCTGCTGCCAAACCGGGGCATCAATTAATGAATTCCCGGAAGCATCATAAGATCCGGTCAACATCCCTCCCCTGATCAGGTGAGCCGGCAGTCCATTGACCTCTACCTCGGTAAAAGCTTCCACGGGGAAAACCTTATACACTTCAGCGAATGTCTTTTCCTTCATACCCTGCGAAAGCATCAGCATATTGCCAAGCAATTGCAGCTTGTCATCCGCAAAATCGCCATAGAATAGCGTGATGCCATTTTTATCGTATATGCGGGCGTGACTGAAGGGCAATCCATCCGGCAGGACCGCCGGCTGCAGGAATTTCTTTCCGTAGGCTTTTTCAGCAGCGGCGATCGAGCGGTAAACCTCCGGCTGTGAACTGGAAACGCTGGCTGCCTGGCTGCCTGAATCGACCTTTTGCACGTCCGGCGTCAGGTTGGAAGCCAGGTCGGCCAGTTGCTGCGGCTGCATGGCGGGTGCGCCCCATTTGACGAACTGGAACCACCAGCCGTCCTGCTGCCAGCGCAAACGGATCTGGCCGGAATCGGGGTTCCAAATGGCGTGGTCTTCGCCGGGCCGCGCCACGAAACTGCCATTCACGTATTCGGCTGCCTGGCCGTTTACGGTCACTTCCTGGATGGCATCCTGCGGAACCGAAAACCACGGATTGGATTCCTGTGTTTTGAAATTATCGCTGGATTGCAGAACACCCAATTCTCCTGCCGGACTTGCATACCAGATGGCGGTCTGGCCGGCTTTATAGTACACGCTTTCAAAGGTATAACCATCAGGCGCTTGGGGAAATTGCCAGGGTGTGAACCCGGCCGCGACCGCCGCATGATTTACCGCACAGGCGTAGTCCTGGTCACTGCCATCCGCCGGGCAGGTCGTCAATCCATTGAGCACAGACAGCCAGGCCTCCCGCTGCAATCCGGTTTCATTCCCGGCATCTCCCTGAAAGATTTCCAGCATCCGTTCCACGCCGGCCTGTTCCCAGCGCAGCACCGTACCGGCGCCGTCCGCGAACATGGTGGGGGCGCTGATCCATTGGATGGCATTCCCGCCAACCTGGAGCGTTTCCCGGCTGGCATCCGCGGGGATTTGCAACGCTGCCAGGTTACGACCCTGGGCGAGGACAAAATACTCGCGTGGCCCGGCATTCCCGGAAGCATAAGTAAACAGCACCGCTTTTTGAGTGTCGTCGTAGCGGATATTGCGCAGCCGGTAGGCATCCGGCAGGAAGGAAGGTTCGAGCAACGGAAAATCCACCAGTCCCCTGGCAGTGGTGCTGTCCGTGTCCTGCAGCAGGTCGAGGTTCAACTGGGAATCAGGCAGCGGCGTGACTTCCGGCGCTGATTCGGTTTCGGTTATTTGATCTGCCGGAAGCAATGCCGGGTAATAGGTCGGTTGAGGGGTACTAGTGGGTACGGGCGCCATGATTTGATCTTTCGGCAGCGGGAAAGTGTTGCCGATTATCTGGTTGAAGAATTGGATGATCTCCTGCGCCAGCACCTGGCCGGCGGGAGTGAAAGCCAGGCCAACCAGAAGGACCGCGATGACGATCAAGCCGGCCAGCCGGTAACTGCGCACAAGGTGGAAAGCCCTTTTTCCCCCGGCATCGGAAACATTCCAGGGAGCGGACTGCATGCGGCGGTTGAAACCCTCGCCGGGAAGCGGTTGGATGGATCGGAGCAGGGCTTCAATCCGGGAAAGCGCTTGTTTATCATTTATGGGCTGATTCATCTCACAAACTCCTTTCAGCCGGCCAAATCCGGCGCAGCTTTTCAAGGGCCCGATGGATGTAAACGGAAACCGTATTATCGGGGAAATCCATGTAATGGGCAATTTGTTTGATTTTCCAATCCAGGAAATAACGCAGGATGAGGATTTCACGCTGTTCTTCGGTCAGCTCGCCCAACAACGAAAGGACGATGTGCTGCTGCTCTGAGAGCATCACCTGCATTTCCGGGTTGGGAAGCGCAGCAGGCGCATCCAATTCCTCCTCCAGCGGATCAGCGCGGTTGTCAATGCCGGCTGTGGCGCGGCGGTGCATATCGATCGCCAGATTGCGGGCAATGCGGATGACCCATGCCACCGCCCCATCCGGCCTGCCTGAATACGTGGTGCGCTTTTGCCAGGCGCGCATGAAAGCTTCAGCGGTCAGATCTTCCGCCAGTTCGCGCGAACCTCCGGTGTACGCGTAAAGGTAACGAAAGACCGGGAGGCAGCTTTTTCGGTACAGCTTTTCGAACACCTCCGCCGTAATCAGCGGGGGTTCCTGCTCAAGTGCTGTCCGAATCATTTTTCCATTATGAAAACTGTTTTCGGGTGTCAATATTTCTCCTTTGCTGCAGCGTTTTGGGTTCGAACAATTAAGAAAACGGTAAAAACCCAAAAACCTGACAGTTGATTGACAAGCGACGGATCAATTGTAATGGAGGGAAAAAGACTTCAACTCGACCGAAAAAAAACGGCAGGCTGTCCTGCCGTTTTTTCATACCCCTCAGGATTGCCAACGTCCCCACCATGAGCGGATGAATTCCACCCCGCGCACGTCAGCCGCGTCGTAAATTGGATTTTGCCCTCATACCCGGCCTGCTCCCCTGCGGGGCGAAGGGGCTACAACTGCTGCATTACGTGAAAGTAAAAGGATTATCTGTGAGCATCAATCAGAATAAAGGATTTTGCGGTGTTCATCTGCGTTCATCTGTGGTTAATAAAAGCTGGGAATTAAAACTGTGATTGCTTCGAAAGGCTCCGCCTTTCTCGCAATGACAAGTTCAGATTTTCTTTGGCAACTATTTCCCGAAGCGGCGGCTGCGGGAACGGAACTCGTCCAGGATGGCCAGTACGCGCTCGGGGGTGATATCGGGGAAGAAGTATGGTTCGAAGAACAGCTCGGCGTACTTGCATTGCAGCGGCAGGAAACCGCTGATGCGGCGGTCGGCGCCGGTGCGGATGACCACATCCAGCTCGACCGGCACGGAAAGCGCACTGATCAATTGATCGGGGTCGGGGCCGATGGCGGCGCGGGCAGCCGTCACCTCTTCGTAAGCATCGTAGCCAGCCAGCAGGTACAGGCGCGGGAAGGGATCGGCGCGGCCGTTGCCCGGCTCGCACACAGC
>CALGUJ010000193.1 GCA_937902055.1 uncultured Pelolinea sp. | reverse complement strand
TCCAAACCATAAAGCGATAACAACCCAAAAAGCAGGATTGTAATGAGCAGGCTGATCAATGGCGGGTTGACAGCCGATTTTTGTACTTCCTGGTTGATAACCGACCCTGGAATAACGGCGATAATTTTCCAACCCAATTTTGGGGATGTGTGGAAGAAATAATAAAAACGGTCGAAACTGAATGTACCTTGTTCCTCCGTCAACTGGAGCGTTATTTCTTCAGGCAGAATGGTGGAAATATTTTGAAACAGATTTTCCGGCATTTTTGAAGCCAGAATGACTCCGTTGGGATCAAGGATCATGGGCTGGCCATTGTAACCGATCTTAAATTCGGATATGTAATCGGTCAGGTCAACCAGCGTGATATCCGCGCCAATCACACCGAACATTTTATTATCCTGATTAAACAGGGTTTTCACAATCCCGATGTTTACGTCCGGGGCAGTAATCGATGAATACGGTTCAGTCATCATGATTTTTCCGGGATTTTCTGCAGCCAGGATGTACCACGGCCGCGAACGCGGATCATATTGAGTGGGAGAACTTCGCGGGTGCGAGCGCACGAAATCGCCGTTTTCGTAGCCGATGTAAACGGAATTCACGTATGTACGGCTGGTACGATAATTATTCAGAACGTCAATAATGCTCTGTTCAATTTCACCGATATGGTATTCAAACGTGGCTTCATCCGCGGCGAGGAAGTTGGTAAATTGATTGCCATCGCTGGAACGGATCAGATCGTTCTCGGAGAGCGCCTGGACGTCATTCTCGGCTTCGTTTATAAAACTCGTCAACGCGAAATCGAACAGTTCAAGCTGTTTTTGGACATTCTCGCCGATATCGAAAATTTTAATTTTCCGAAACTCAAAATAAGTCCACACTCCCATTACGAGCAGGACGATCAATCCGGTCAGGGAATACATTACCAACAATTTCTTGCGCAGGGTCATTGTCTTCTCAGCTTTCACCTCGTTAGATTCCCAAATGCAGAAATTCAGATCAATAGGTAATGCGAATGTAAAAAATAACTCTTTGTTATTATATAACAGAGGTAATCGTATAGAAAATTGGTTTTTTATTAAGGGGAACAGTTATTGGTGAGAAAAACATCAGAATAATTAGAGACCTGCGCCGCTTTCCATCGCTGAAACCAGATCAGCCACAAATTTCAGCGCCGGCATGCCGTCGATCACGTCGTGGTCGAAAGCGATGGTGAGGCGCAGGATGCTGCGCTTTTCGATTTTTCCGTTGATAAGCATCTCCTTTTTGTTAATCGTTCCGATCCCGATACTCAAGGAATGCATACTGGTGGGGATGATCCAGCCCGATATCTGTCCGATGGTTCCCAACGAAGTCACCATCACCGAGCCCATCATATCGTTCATGCGTTGGGGATGGTTCAGAATAAACGAGCGCATGAGAAACAAGCGTAGCCATTGCGGCAAGGCGGCGCCGATTTTGAGCAGCAGCCGGTTGGCGCCGCTGCCGAGCACGTAGTTGCCCTCATGCTCTACCGGCTGGGCGACGGCCGATAGGATTTCATCATTGAGTTCAACAGGTGATTTATGGTTGGCTTGCCTCAATACGAGCGGCAGGGGAACGGGCGAGCCGTCGATGACCTTTTCGGCCACTGTGGAAACGTCCACGCTGCGTGGAACCCAGATGGTATTATGTCCCTTGCGGATGCCGTTGATGGGCGGATGCCGCGCCACCGTGTCCGCGGTGACCTTGATAAACCATGACAGAAAGGACGCTTTCCGGCCGGGCGCGCGCATCTGCTTGAGTTTTTGCAGCGCGTCCGTCACGTCCACCTCCAATAATGACCGGACGTAATGTTTTTCCGCGCTGATGCGGCCGGTGTCGGCGGTGAAAACCCGCACGGCGGGGTAATGGATCTTGATGAACTCTTCGCTGTTCATTTAAATAATATACGTGACCGGCTTTTGATCATATGAATAGCGAAATACCGCTATTCAAATTGTTTACGGACAGAGTTTCGCTGGCGGGTTTTTGTAAGGTTTTGCTTTCAATCCTTCAAGACAAAAGTGATTTTCATGGTGACGCGATACTCGGCGATGCCACCCTGCTCATCCACGAGCACTTCCATATCCTGCACCCAGGCAGAACGCACGTTCTCGATTGTTTTATTTGCGCGTGCGATTCCCTCTTTTATTGCCTCGTCAAAACTCCTGGGAGAAGATGCCTTAATTTCACTGATCTTGGCTACTGACATGCTAAACCTCCTTTGATATTTAGGAATATATCTCATTATATAAATTTGGCGGTGTTTTTGCTACTGAAAAGTTGTCGAAATCGTTCAACTTCGGATTTGCCAGATTGCATTAATGATTTCAAAGTTATACAATACGATAAGTAATGAAACTATTTCCTCGGGAGGGATTGGTGATGGAGAATCTTAATTGGATCATAGTCATTGCGCTTTTTCTGGGTGGGGTGTTTTTTATCGTTTTGGCTGTTCTGCGTTCTCGAAAAGCCAAAATGGCGGCGGAGAACTGGCCGACGGTTGCGGGAGGCGTGTTGAGTTCCGAAGTGATCATTCACCGCAGCCACAGCTCCAGAGGGTATACAACCGTCAACTATATGCCCAAGGTAAGCTATGAATACCAGGTCAATGGGCAAAAATATCTTGGAGATGGGATTGGTTTTGGAACGGCGACCTTTGGCAAGAAAAAGGCGGATGAGATTGCAGCAAAATATCCGCAAGGCGCGC
>CALGUJ010000192.1 GCA_937902055.1 uncultured Pelolinea sp. | reverse complement strand
AGCGTCTCGCTGCCCACGCGCGCCAGGGTAGTTACCGTATCCTCCGAGGTATCGAAATCCTTGGTCGGATCGTACTCATTTTTGGCCTCATCCGCGTGCAGCATATTGATCACCGAAACAGCCATGCCCCCCGCGCGCAGCCCCCACAAGCGCGCCAGTGTCAGCACCACGCCCGCTTCCATTTCGGAAGCCACAATGTGCATGCGCTCCAGGTCGCGGTAATGATCCTTCCACTCCGACAACCAGTAGTCATTATACGAAGCGCCCGGCTCGGGATGGCGCGCGTACAGCCCGTCGTGCGAGCGCGTACAGCCAACGTGATAACGCACACCCAGGTCTTTTGCAGCCTGGATATTTGCCATCAGCACGGTGTAATCTGTGACCGCCGGGAATTCCAACGGGGCGTAAGTGCGCGATGTGCCATCGAAGCGCGCGGCGCTATCGAAAATCACCAGGTCTCCATCCTTGACCTGCTTTTGGAAAGCCCCGCAGGTACACACCCGCAGGAAAACCTTGGCGCCTACGCGCGCCAGCTCTTCAACTGCGATGGCTGTGGAAGCGCCGCCGATGCCGGTGCTGGTGCAAGAAATGGGCATGCCTTTATAAAGGCCGCGGTAGCTGACATATTCCCGATTCTGCGCGATCTTTTCGGCCGAATCCCAAACGGAGGCAATGGTTTCCACCCTGCCCGGGTCGCCCGGCAGCAGGACATAAGGGGCGCAATCGCCCTCATCTAATTGAATGTGATATTGTTTGGCCATGGTTCACCTGTGAAATCTATGCTTCAATTATAGGGTAAAAAGGGATTGATTCTTCTTATCTGTAATAAATAAGAATCTGCGGGTATTTCCCGATAGTTGATACAACACGGTTTCTGAACATCACCACATCGAAAGCGGGATAGTCATGCGGCTTGCTGTTTGATTTCTTCGATGGCAATGGAGAGCTGCCCCTTGTGTTTGGAGAACGGGGCGCGTTTATTAAAACAGCGCCAGGCGTTTTTGCTGGCGTTCAATCACCAAAGCCAAACCGAAAACCAACAAGCCGGCAATCACCGCCAGTACCAGCAGGTTGCCCAAAATAGCGTTCAATCCGGCTCCCCGCTCAGCCACTTCCATGACCGGATTCAGGATGTAATAGGTCGGAAAAATCCTGGCAATCCAATCCGGCGCTTTGGGTACCATATCCAGAATGGCAGGCGCCATGAACAGCAACCCGCCGGCTTTGAGCGCTGCCAGCAGGGTATTCATGTCCTTGAGCACAGCGCCCAACAACGTTCCGAATAGGGAAGCGGTTAATGCGCTCAACAGCAGCACGAAAATCAACAGCAGCGGGTCGCTTCCGAAAGCGCGGTTCAAAGCCAGGGTGATAATGGCAGTCACCGTACCCAGTGTCAAGCCCAGAAGGGTTTTGGCAGTGAAAACTTCACTCAAACGTACGGGGGTCACGTTCAAAGCTTGCAGCGTATGACTCTGTTTTTCACCGATCATGGAAAGCGCGGGGACCAGAACGCCGCCCAACACGATGGTCATCAGCACCAGCAACGGCAGCAGGCGGTCCGCCAGGCTGTTTTGTTCCACCTGCCCTAAAACCTGCACACTGACGGTCACGTTCTGCCCAAGGCCGGTGATCTCGTTAATTATATTGGCGATGGTCGAATCCGCGATCAAGCGGCTTTTAAGTGGAGTTTCACCCCAGGTGTACACCAGGAAATCGGTTTTAATACCTTCCTTCAGTATCTGGTCGAAGCCTTCCGGAACCACGTAGCCGGTCTCGATGCGGCCTTCCTCAACGTCTGCAATCATGCGATCCAGCGAGTCGTACGAACTGGTTTTTAGCTGGTTCTGAGCCATGAGCATTTGGGTAAATTGGCTATGGTATGGATCATAGAAACCCATAACCGGTTTTCCCGAGAATACGTCGCCAAAAACCAGGTTGATCAGCAGCGTGAAAACAATCGGCACAACCACGGCAAAAATCATCAGAAAGTTACCTGCGCTGGCGCGCAATTCACGTCCGAAAAGGATCGCAACCCTCCTCAAATTCATTGGAACCGCCTCCTCAGCACCCATCCGCCCAGCAGCAGGAACACCAAACCGCCGCCAAACAAAATCAACAAGTCCAATCTCACGTCACCCCAACCCGCTCCGTAATTCAACGCGCGATGCAAGGCATCCACCAGGAAAAATGACGGAATGGTTTTAATCCAGTCGGAAGCGACGGTGGGAAAGATTACGCCGATCCCGGGCAAGATCAGGACGAATAGAAAAAGTACGCTCCAGGACAGGACGGACATGAATCCGCCCGCAAAGGCTGCAATGAAAAATGCCACACCGGTTACCAGCAGGCTGCCAACCAAAAGAGCGCCAACCAGGATTAAGGGCGCAACCGTTATTTTGCCGACGGCAATCGTGATCAAAAGCGTTTCAATAAAAGCCAGTCCGATCCCCAAAAGCATTTTCGCGGCGAAGAACTGTCCGGTTTTTAAAGGTGTAACAAGCAGCGCGCGGGCTGTGCCCTGTGTCAACTCCTCACTGATCAGGTTGGCCAGCCCCATCAATTCAATCGAAAACATCATCATCAATAATAAGGGGAGCATCCGGTCGCGCAACGCAACCGGTTCTCCGATCCCGAGCAAATCCGGGCCGAGCACGCTGATTTTCTCGTTGATTTTGATCCTCGTCTGGCCTGTCTCCCGG
>CALGUJ010000191.1 GCA_937902055.1 uncultured Pelolinea sp. | reverse complement strand
CCGTTGCCGATGTAATACTCGAATACCATATCGGCAAAGGACAACCCGGCATGCGGGCGGCCGTATTGCGGATAATTGGAAACCTTCACCATGATCGGCCGGCGCTGCAACAGCGCGGGGTCGGCTGCCGGCAAGCCGGTCAGCGGGTTAATAACCTGCTCAGGCGTTGAAGTCGATTGAGGCGCTTCGGTAACGTGGGTTGGCGGAACGGTAAAGGTGGGTGACTGCGCCAGCTGCCCAGTCTCTTCCGAAGCAACCGCAGCCTGACTGGTTGGCTGGCAGGCGGCCATTAGCATGATTAAAATCGGCAGCAAGTATTCAAATTTCTTCTTCATTTATTACCCAAACAAGTTTAAGATTATAAAAGATACTTCCAGCATGTTCCATTTCGATTCTTTAATAAAGGCCCACTGAGCATTATAATTTTTAATAATGGAATCGGGAGCTATGAAACAGAAAATGCGCGTTTTGATTGCCAAACCCGGACTGGACGGCCATGACCGCGGCGCCAAGGTGGTGGCGCGCGCGCTGCGCGACGCCGGCATGGAAGTGATCTACACCGGCCTGCGTCAAACCCCTGAAATGATCGCGACCGCCGCGCTGCAGGAAGACGTGGACGCGGTGGGGCTTTCCATTCTTTCCGGCGCGCACATGACCCTTGTGCCGCGCGTGCTGGAACTGCTGAAAGCCAACGGGCAGGGAGAGCTGTGCGTTTTTGTGGGCGGCATCATTCCGGACGAGGACGCCAGCCAATTGCGCAGTATGGGAGTTAAAGCCGTGTACGGCCCCGGCACCCCCACCTCGCAGGTCATCGCCGATTTGCAGCAAATCCTGCAACCGGCATAACCGCCATAACCGTTTGGAAAGAAATCTATCTATGAAGGACGTCGCCAGTCAAATTCGCCAGGGAAACCGGCTGGCGCTCTCGCGCTTGCTGACCTGGATCGAAAATGAAAATCCTGAAGGACGCGCCGCCATCGATAACCTGTTTGAACTGACCGGCAAGGCTTTCATCATCGGCATCACCGGACCTTCCGGTTCGGGTAAATCCACACTGGTGAACCGCCTGGCCATCCAACTGGCTGGCGGCCCGGATATTCCTGAATCCGTCGCTGTGCTGGCGATCGATCCCAGCAGCCCCTTCAGCGGAGGCGCCATATTGGGCGACCGCGTGCGCATGCGCGATTTGATGGAGCATCCCGAGATATTCGTCCGTTCCGCGGCCACGCGCGGGGCGCTGGGCGGCCTGGCGCGCGCCGCCAGCGAAATGGTGCTGGCGTTGGAAGCCGGCGGATTTGATTTTATCCTGGTGGAAACAGTCGGCGCGGGGCAATCGGAGGTGGACATTGCCCGCCTGGCGCACACCACTTTAGTAGTGGAAGCGCCCGGATTGGGGGATGACATTCAGGCCGCCAAAGCCGGCATCCTGGAAATCGCCGACATCCTGGTGGTCAACAAAGCCGATAAGAGCGGCGCGGACGCCGCTGCCCGCTCGCTGGCCACCATGCTGGAAATCGGCGCGGAATCCGCGGCGCCGAACCGGACAGAACGGGAAACATGGAAAGTTCCTGTTTTGAAAACCTCCGCGTTGAACGACGAAGGCATCGACGAACTGGCCGCTGTCATCCGGCAGCACAAAGCATATCTGGAAAATAGCGGCGAATGGCAGCGGCGCGCTCAAACGCGTCTGGACGACCTGTTCGATCGGCTGCTGCGTGAAAAACTGTTTGCCGAATGGAAAAGGAATATTGAAAACCGGGAATACGAACAAATCCTGGGGGAAGTTCATAGCCGAAATATATCGCCATATCAAGCCTTAAGGCTTTTTAGGGCATAATTTTTGCGTTTATTTCACACAATCATTGTTTGTGGATTACAATCTATATAAATCATTTTTTAATATTTATATCAGGAGAAATCGAGCAATTATGGAACGAACGCTTATCGGCAGCCTGAAAGAGCATTTGAACGAGACCGTCACAGTTCAAGGATGGCTGCAAACCCTGCGCGACCAAAAGAATATGCAATTCTTGATCTTGCGCGACCGCACCGGACTGGTGCAAATCGCGCATTACCGGCCGGCCAACCCCGAACTGGGCAACCTGATCTCCGCCCTGGGCACCGAAAGTGCCCTGACCGTCAGCGGCAAGGTGGTTGAGAATCCGGTGGTCAAACTGGGCGGGCTGGAAATCCAGTTGGAAAACCTGAAAGTCGAGAGCCCGTCTGAAGCCCCCCTGCCGTTCGATCCATTTGACAAAGATAATATCCCCTCCATCGATTTCCGCATGGATTGGCGCTATCTGGACCTGCGCCGCGAGCAAAATTTGCTGCTCTTCAAGGTCCAGACGCTGCTGGAACACGCCATGCGCGAATACTGGCTGAAACAGGATTTCATCGAAATCCATTCCCCCAAGATCACCGGCAGCCCGAGCGAATCCGGCGCGGAGCTCTTCGAGGTTCAATATTTTGAACGCAAAGCCTATCTGGCGCAAAGCCCGCAATTCTACAAACAGATGGCCATGTCGGCCGGGTTTGAAAAAGTCTTCGAGATCGGGCCGGTTTTCCGGGCGGATCCTTCCTTTACCTCGCGCCACATGACCGAATTCACCGGTCTTGATGTGGAGATCTCCTGGATCGATTCGCACGAAGACGTTATGGCCTTCACCGAAGGCTGGCTGCAATATGCCTACCAGCGCGTCAAGGACGTTTACGGTTCCGAAATCGAACGGGGATTCGGCGTGGATATCCAGGTTCCCGCGCTGCCCTTCCCGCGCATGACCATGTCCAAGGCTTACAGCATCTTGAAGGACATGGGCTATAAACTACCGCCGGAACGCAAAGGCGACCTGGATCCGGGCGGCGAGCGCGCCATTGCGGATTACGCCAAGAAAGAATACGGCAGCGATTTCCTGTTCGTGATCGACTGGCCCATCAGCGTGCGACCCTTCTATCACATGCGCCACGCCGACAACCCCGGCCTGACCAAGAGCTTTGACCTGATCGCCTGCGGTCTTGAGATCACCACCGGCGCGCAGCGCGAACATCGCTACGATGTGCTGGCCGCCCAGGCCCAGGAAAAAGGCCTGGGGCTGGAAAACATCCAGTACTACCTGGATTTCTTCCGCTTCGGCACGCCTCCGCACGGCGGTTTCGGC
>CALGUJ010000190.1 GCA_937902055.1 uncultured Pelolinea sp. | reverse complement strand
TAAAAGAAGGCAAGCCTGAATGATGAAAGCTCTGCAGTAGGCTGCTTTCGCCGGCGCGCGTTACCGGCCCAGCATCGCTGTAGCACTTGGCCACGCACAGCGAGCCGGTTTTGCGGTCCTTGACCAGCAGCGTTTCGCCCTGCTCGTTGTGCGCCAGGCATTCCAGCGCCTCGTAATCCTGTTGGAAATCAGCGGGGTACTGGGCCTCGTCGAACCCAGCCAGGAATTCCTCCAGCAATGCGTCGGCCATTTCAGCGCTCCCCCAGCAGACTCAAGCCCAGTGATTGCAGCAGCGCCTGCACTTCGAGGATGTCCTTGCCCTTTTCCAGGCACAGCATAATAGCCGCGTCGCGCTTGAGCTTGGGATAGAGCGCATTCTTACGCGCCACCAGCAGCAGTTTCTGCGTGCTTTCCAGGTCGAGCCCCAGCCCAAAGGCCAGTTGCAGCACCTTATCGCGTGAGGGCTTGCGCGTGCCGTTGAAAAGCTGGTGGCCATAAGTGCGCTCGATGGCAGAACGCTTGATCACCTGCTCCGGCACCTGACCGCTGCGCGCGCAAATTTCCGAGATGAATTTGTGAAAGGGAGGGATCTCCATTTCCCCGGCGTGGATTTCGAAAAAGACTTTTAAATCCGGGGATTCCAGCAGCTTCATGTAGAATTCGCGGGTGGGTATGGGCTTGCGGTCTGGATCGATCATGATGAATGTCGGCTCTGAAAATAAATTTACGTTGATGTAATTTTAACCGAAATGATAGAGGATTGAATCAGGATACGCAAGTGATGAAATTACCAATTAATAAATCGCTTTACGTTGACAGGCAACGGCAGATGCCCTATCATTGGAAAGCATGAAGATACCTTCAGGATGGATGATGAATGCGCCGGGCTTGATGTTCGCAGCCCTCCTCAATATTCTTTTTTGTGCGGAGCGCATCCGCTGCGCGGAAACCACCAATGACCAGTTGCCCAAAACAGCCCAATCCGGGCGTGAACCAAGAAAGGAAACACTGAAATGAAAAAATCCCTGTCCCTGCTGATATGCGCGCTGCTGGCGGCGGTATACCTGGCGCTGCCGGCGGGCAACGCCGAAGCAGCCGCCCTGCCCATTCCGGAAAGTGAAGATGAGCAGGCGCCAACCGGCGACGAGCCGGATTTCACCCCCTATCAAGGCTCCAAAGACGCGGCGGTGGCTTACCTGAAAGCACGACAGGACGATGGGGCGGACGTGCTCTACGTCTATCGCGATTTCTCGCTGGCGGAGAATCATTTCACACAGAAAGCCAAGATCGATGACGAAAATTCCGATTACGTTTACGACATGAACGAGAACTGGCAAGACGATCCATATTCAGGCGACAGTGCCATCGAAGCGCGCGTCAAAACCGCCGGCCAATCCTGGGGCGGCTGGCTGTTCCTGAACGGCTACCTGCCTGAGGATGAAACCCAACCCAAGCTCAACTTCGGCGAGGTGGACGGCGCCGGGCTGGATCTGGGCGGCGCTACCAAACTCACCTTCATGGCCAAAGGCGCCAGGGGCGGGGAGACGGTTGAGTTCTTCACCGCCGGGCTGGGCTACGACGGCGAAACCGGCGCCCCAACCGAGCCTTATCACGACAGCAGCCGCAAGATCACCCTCGGTTTTATCCAGCTCAGCGACCAATGGCAGCAATACACCATTAACCTGGGCGGGGCGGATCTCTCGTCCGTCGGCTGCGGGTTCGGCTTTGTGCTGAGCGGCAATCGCAGCGGCGACGCGGAGAGCGTCTTCTATCTCGACGACATCCGCTTCGAAGGTCCGATAGCCGCTTTGCAGGATAGCCCCCGCCTGATCAAATCCTACGAAACGGACACGCGCCGCGATCCGGATGACCTCTACATCCAGAACGCCGCCTTCAGCTACGATAACGCGCTGGCCGCGCTGGCATTCATCTCCGATGGCAAGCAGGACGAGGCCAAACGCCTGCTGGATGCCTTTGTTTTCGCGGTGGCCAACGACCGCTTCCAGCCGGACCGCGTGCGCAATGCCTATGCCTACGGCGACATTTCCCCCTTCCCGGGCTGGCAGAGCGGCACGCGCCTGCCGGGCTGGTACGACAATGAAAGGAAGGAATACCTGGAAGACCAATACCAGGTGGGCAGCAACGTAGGCAATACCTCTTACGTAGCGCTGGCGCTGCTGCAAGATCGGAAGAGCACACGTCTGAACTCCAGTCACGAGTGGATA
>CALGUJ010000189.1 GCA_937902055.1 uncultured Pelolinea sp. | reverse complement strand
AAAAGCAGATCGCCGCGTCCCATCAGTGTTTCCGCACCGTTAGTGTCCAGGATAACCCGCGAATCAACCGCGGAAGCCATCATGAAAGAAATTCTCGCCGGGAAATTGGCTTTGATCAAACCGGTGATGATATCCGTGCTTGGCCGCTGCGTGGCAACAATGAGATGAATGCCTGTCGCGCGCGCCATTTGCGCCAGCCGGACCACGTAGCCTTCGGTTTGGTCGGGAGCCGATTGCATTAAATCAGCCAACTCATCTATGAAGATCACAATTTTGGGTAAGTGTTCTCCGCCCCGCCGTTCCATCTTGGCGTTATAAGCATCCAGGTCGCGGGCATTTGCGGCTTCCAGCTTGCGGTAACGGTCTTCCATCTCCTTGATTCCCCAGGCCAGCACCCCCAACATGCGATCCAGTTGGGTTTCAACCTTGCCCATCATATGCGGCAAACCGTTGAAGCGCAGCAATTCCACCATCTTCGGGTCCAGGATTGCCAGGCGTAAATCGTCCGGTGAATTGTTCATTGCCAGACATGTAATTAATGATGTGATGAAAACCGATTTTCCGGAACCGGTCGTGCCCGCCACCAGCATATGCGGCATACGCGCCAGGTCTGCCGTCACGGGAATTCCGGACACATTCAAACCCAACGCCAATCTCAGCGGCGCGGGTTTAGCCTTGAATTCATTGCTGCCGAGGATGGACTTCAACCGCACCAGGTTGCTGTTGGTGTTGGGTATCTCAATTCCCACAAATGAGGTGCCTGGAATGGGGGCTTCGATTCTGAGGCGATCCACCGATAACGCCAGGGTGAGATCGCGGTTCAACTGTGAAATCTGGGAAACGCGTACCTTTTTGCGAACAACATCGCCTTCATCATTGACCTTCTCCACGTAACCAGGTTCGACAGCGTATTGGATAATGGTGGGGCCGACACGGTAACCTGCCACCCGCGCCGGTACTGCGTACTCCTCCAGTGATTTTTCTATCTGAATCGCTTTGGCGTGAATGAACGATTCATCCGACAATGCTTTCTGAGGGTCGAGCAGCAACTCCAGCGGAGGCAATTTAAGTTTGCGCTGGGGGGGTGACGCCACCGGCATTTCCGGATTTACGTCATCCTGCCCACCGATTTCCTGGTCGGCTGTCGCACTGGCTTCCTCTGTAAAAGTATTGAGCCGATTTTCCGGTGAATTCTGCGAAAGTACTTCGGCAAAATATCGATCGATTTTTTGAATCAAAGGCTTCATGAATCCCAGGCCATCCAGCGTGGAAACAAGCCAGATCAGGAAGATCACAATGACCGCCGGGATTTTTCCCACGACGCTTTGGAAGATACGCGCCACTCCCCAACCCACTATTCCGCCATCCAAACCCAGGTGAGCGCGGTCGACAGAAAAACCGAGCATGGCGGAAAACAACGCCAACAGCGAAAAAAGCGAAATTTCAAGAGCCACGATCCGCTTCAGATTGAGTTTAGGAAATTGCTCGATTCGGCGCAGCAGAATCAATAATCCGATGTACGCCACAAATCCAACCAGGATGTAACTACCCCATCCGAATCCACCGGCGATCCAGTCACTCCAACGATTGGATATTATGCCGGCGGAGAGGCCCGCGAGACTCAATGCAGTGATGATTGCCAGGCTGATCAGCACAATTCCGATCAGATCCTGGCCAAACCGCCGGATCGTTTGCGCAAGTATCTCCCGGATACCATTCCGGACAGGCTGCGTTTTCCTAGAATTAACCATAAGCTCTAATCAATTTTAACCAATGCCAAACCCAAACGGTGCTTTTTAGGATCGATTTGCAGAATTTCAACAGTCACATATTGGCCTGCCTGGATCAGGCAATTCAGGTCACTAATCTTATCATTCATTTTAAACGTCGAGATATGGATCAAACCTTCAACGCCCTCATCCAACGCGGCGAAAGCCCCATATGGCAGGATTTTTGATACCTGAGCGTGTACGACATCCCCTGGTTTGTATTTCCGTTCGATCACCAGCCAGGGGTTAGGTTGCAAGCGTTTCAGGCTCAGGGCCACATGCATCGCTTTCTCATCGATCGAGAGGATTAAAACCGAGATGACTTCATTCATGTGCACGTAATCCGATGGGCAGCGCACCCGACCCCAGGACAGTTCTGAAATGTGGATCAATCCCTCGATTCCGCCCAGGTCAACAAAAATCCCGAATTTGGTGATATTGGTAACCCGGCCGTCCACCACTTCGTCAGCCCTGAGTTTAGCCAGCAACTCCCTGCGCCTGCCGTTTTCGGTTTGCGCCGCTCTTTCCGACAGAACGATCTTGTTTAGGGCCGGCGTGCACTCAACCACCTTGACGGTTGTGGTATCTCCGATCCTGGTTTTCAGGTATTCAATGATCTCCTCTTGTTGAAATGGCTGCCCTTCCGGCATGAGGATATGGGAATTTGGAATAAATCCCTGAAAATTGTCGCCCCGCACCAACAATCCACCCTTGTTATACCCAAAGATTGCCACCTGAACGATTTCATCGTTCAGGTATACCTTCTGAAGATATTCCCACGATTTTACTTGAGCGCTTGTGCTTTCCTGACTGGCCGGATAATTATTCCGCATTCCCTGCTTGACTGGTTCATCGGAAAGGATAAATTCCCACCACCCATTGTCAAACTGACTTCCATCAGTTTGCCGGTTATTCATATTTTTCTTATCCTGCATTCCCACCCTCCCAAAACATATCAATTAGTTCTACGTTTTTATTAAATTGCTTTTCTCCATGTCGATAATCTCTTGAGAAACAGCATTGATCGCGATTCGTTGTTTACGATAAAGGTCAGCTTCCGATAATGCCAATTTTCTGGCGATATCCTTCACTTTCCATCCCGATAAATATTTTAATTCCAATAGATTATACAAAATCCATTCGTTGGTGAATTGGCGCTCTCCTTCAGGTTTGAGATGCTGGATGGCAGTCCTGAGGATTTCCCGCAGAGCGTTTACCGAAGTCTCGTTGGCTTGGCTAGCTTTTTCCTCCACTATTTTTAATTGGAGCATCGGACTTTGGGATAACTTCGGGCCGCCCCACAGATGATCCAAAGCATCCTTGACCCATTGGTCGAAATCGGTCGATTCGATCACCGGGTTTTCATTCATAATTCCCTTTTGGTTGATGCGCGAAGTTGCCAGCAAATCCTGTATGATCGATACCTGCGGAGTCAACAATTCCAGTGAAACGAAAAGGTTTTCCTGGATTTTTCGGTCATGCAGAGCCAATGCCGTGCGCGCAGCCAGTCGATTGATGTAGCGCATTTTTTGATCATCGATCCGCTCCCAATTCAGGTCATCCACGACAATGGCTCCCAGGAATTCCGCTGATTGGTCTTCAGGCAAATACAAGATCGGCAACAAATGCACGTCGCCGTCAATTTTTAAAAACCGGTCAGCCGTGGGTAAATGCTTTTCGTCGATCTGATCCAGGATAGAATCTTTTTCCTGGATGTAATCCTTCTTTTGGGTTCCCGCCTGAACGTCGAAGATGCTGTTGTTATTCCCATTTTTGATCAACAGGCATGCGCCGGAAACCTGCAGCAGATCGCAAAAAGTTGCCAGGATTAGATCGATGAATTGGCGCAAATCATTGCTGGTTAACAAGCGGTCTTCCAATGAGCGGATTTTCTCCAGTTCCTCCCGTTCGTTTCCGCGGAACATAAACCTTTCCCATACGCGGGCAAAAAGAGTGATGGAATATTCAAAGAGGATGATCACGCCTACCATCGCCAAAACGTTTATGGCGGAAATGTTTATTTCCATTTGCCTGCCCAGGCGGGAGATGACCGTGGTCACTCCCAGGGTGAGGCTGGCTGTAACCGGTCCGCGCATTACCCAGCGAAACAAGCGGCTCTTGATCACACGATCCGCCCACGGGAATCCAAAGAAAGAGACAGCGTAAGTCATCGATATCAGGGTGACATACACCAACGCATTGGATAGGATGGAAAGCGTCCAGAATATCAGGGTAGCCCTGGAAGCAAAACCTGAACCATAAAGCAAATAAGGGAAAGAGCCAAATGCCGGACCGATTGCGCTTAAAATCAGGTAGAGCATTCTGCGCTGGCTGGTTTGTGTTACCGTGCGCTGGTATGCCCGAATATAGTTATACCAGGACAACACCATGGTAGTGGTGAAAAACATGGTGAATAAGTCGATCAACACAGTGCGTTCGAGATATGGCACCGGCGGCTGATTAACGATCACATTCCCCACCAGGTGATCGCTTAACAACATCACACTGAAAATAACGCTCACCAGGAAACAAATCATCGCCACCAGGCTGCGCCTGCCGCGGCTGGGTTTGCCAGTCATTGAAAGCAAAGCATCTGAAAAATGGAAATAAGCCGTTGGCAGGAAGATCAAACCCAACCAATGGATTTTTAAAATTAATCGCAAAGTTTCCGCGCTGGCCGCTACCGTCGCGAATGCATCCGCCCCGAAAATAACCACAATGCTCAACAGCAGCAATGTGAATGTAAGGGTTACCCGGTCATGCTGTTTGAAGGTAACCGCATAGATAAAAAGCGAAAACGCGATGATTGCCACCCCTGCTGTCAAAACATCGCTGATTGCTTTTAATAATGTTTCGAACTCGGCAATAAATCCCATTTTCCCGACTTACTTGATAAAACGTGAAAAAAATAATGCAATATCGCTATTATTAAAATAATTATCGTTAAATCCAGCATAATCGAACCCGCATTTTTTTGCAATGCAGACCGCCGGATAGTTCTTCGAAGACATTTCCAGCGTGATGCGGATAAAACGACGATCCGCACCCCAATCGATGACAGCCTGGAGCAGCGAAGAGCCTACGCCCTTGCGTCGCCATGGTTCATCCACTACCAGATCTTTGATCCAGATCAATTCAGGCAGAAAACTGGCCATGATAGCAATGTAACCCACCGGGATGTTATTGATCGAAGCCACGAATACATTGGAGTAGTGTTTCCAGCGCTCGACCAACATGTCCGGCGATTTCGGATAGGGCAGCCGCATTTCACGCGGAAGGTTATTTTCGATGAATGAAGTCACGATCCTGCCTTCGTCCACGCTTTGCATCATTTGCCACACGCGTTCAGTCTTAACGGAATGGTCAAATTTTGCCAGCAATTCGATATCCGGCGTTACCGCCTGACGTACCATTATTTCAGCCATATGCTTATTGAGGTATCACCTTTACATTGATAACGCAAGGCTGCAGCAGGTTATTTTGGTTGTCCGAAACCACCAGCCGCAGTGAATAATTTCCCGCTTCCAATTGCTCGGTGTTCCAACGGCCGCCAAAAGCTTCCTCCACGATCGGCCGGTTCCCTGCCGAGATTGGCGTCCAAAGATCGTCGCCCTGCATTTGATACTCATACTTGTAGAAACCCAGGTTGGGTGTATTCACCGTACCCTTCAGCTCAACCGAACCGCTCACTTCATCACCCGACATGGGCTGCACCCATTCCAATTGGCCGGGAACGCAGCCTGTCAGGGCAATGGCGGTTTGCGTTTGGAAGAAAGTCTCCGGCGTTTGCGTGATGGCAGCCTGATCGAGGGGGCTTTGGGTGGCCAGCGGATCGATGGTCGGGGTTGCTATCCTGGAAATACCGGGAAATTTCACCGACGCCACCGATACCAGGATAAAGTTGGATACTCCCAGAAGCGTTATCAAAGCCAACACGGTGATGGATAATCGCAGGCTTTTTTGGGCTACTTCACGCTCCAGACCGAATTGCGCCTTTCCCAACGCGCTTAAAGCATCGAATAACCGCTTCAGGTATATTAAAACCACCGTACCCAAGACGATATAAATCCCCACTTCGTAATTCGCAAGGAATCTGAATAGCTCTTCCATTATTTACTTGTTAATACAATCTTCCCAACACATAAATCAGTTCATGGAATTCTTCGGAGAACTCCCCGCACAATCGCTTCCAGTTTTGGAACCAATACCTTGCCTGCTTCGAGCACTTCCTCATGCGTGGTTACGTTCGACCCATCCAGATTGGCTTTATTACTGATGCCGGAAATGCCCAGTACTTTGATGCCGCCATGGTGGGCCACGATCACTTCAGGGACAGTCGACATCCCCACGGCGTCCGCGCCGATGGTGCGCAGGAACCGCAGGTCAGCGGGTGTCTCGAATGAAGGTCCGGAAAGGCAGATGTAGACGCCTTCCCGCGGTTGAATGCCTTTCTCCACAGCGGCTTCCTTCGCCAGCTTCAATAATTCGGGATTATAGGCCTGGCTCATGTCGGGGAAGCGTTCACCCAATTCGTCGATATTCGGACCGCGCAGCGGATTCAAGCCACACATCCCCACCAGGGACAGGTGATCCTTGATCAACATGAGATCTCCCGGCAGGTAATCCGGGTGGACCGCGCCGGCGGCATTGGTTACGATCAGATATTTAATTCCCAGGCGGATCATCACCCTGATCGGAAAACCGACCACGTGCATGGGATATCCTTCGTAGTAATGAGCCCTGCCCTGCATGGTCAGCACAGATTTGGATTCCAGTTCGCCGATCACCAGGCGTCCTTTGTGGCCCATGATCGTGGACCGCGGCCATTCCGGGATCTCGCGATAATCAATGTAATCCGCGGGTTGAATGGAATCCGCCAAATCCCCTAACCCCGAACCCAAAATCAAACCGACTTCAGGCTTTCGGGAGGTTTTGCTGCGGATAACGTCCACAGCCCGGTCGATCATTTCAAGCGTAATAAAATCGGACATGTGCTCTCCTTGGCAACCCAACCAATATCATTATTTTGATTATAACAAAACCAACCTTGCTTGATTATTACAACCATGTTCAAATGATTGCAGTAATTGCTTCAATGGTTTTATCAACATCCGCGTCATCGATCCAGTAATGCGTGACAAATCTGAATTCATCCACGCCAGACATGCCCACCAGGATTCCGGACTGTTTCAGGTGATTTTTAATTACAGCGCAATCCTTCCCTGCTTCCGGTTTTACGCGCAGGAAAACCATATTGGTCCACGCGCCACCTTTCACGATCTCTAGCCCTTCAAGTCCTGACAATCCTTGTTCCAGCTTTTTAGCCCGCCGGTGATCTTCAGGCAGGCGATCAACCATTTTCTGAAGCGCGACCAGTCCTGCCGCAGCAATCACACCCGCCTGGCGCATCCCTCCACCCAATTGTTTGCGGATCTTGCGCGCCCTGGCTATAAAATCCCGCCCCCCGCACAGCATCGAGCCTACCGGAGCGCACAACCCCTTGGAAAGGCAGAACATGACCGAATCCACCGGTTCGCAAATATCGCGAGCCGAAACATTCAACGCTTTGGCGGCGTTGAAAACCCGCGCCCCGTCCAGATGCAAATCCATATGCAGGCTGTGGGCAATTGTTCCCGCCGACCTCATGTAGTCCACTGATAGCGGAATTCCCCCGCACTGGTTTTGGGTGTTTTCAAGGATCAACAATCGCGATGGCGGATGGTGAATATCTTCCTCTCTGAAAGCCGCCTGAATATCTTCAATTGAGAGGGTACCATCAGCCCGGTTCGGAATCAAGTGGGGGAAAACCCCTCCCAGCGCTGAGATGCCGCCAACCTCGTGCAAAAAGGTGTGACCGTTGGTTCCCATCATGGCTTCGTCGCCCCGCCCGCAATGGGTCAGTACGGCGATCAAATTGCCCATGGTGCCTGAAGTGACGAATAAGCCAGCTTCCTTCCCCGTCATTTCAGCCGCGCGTTCTTCCAAAGCGATCACGGTCGAATCCTCGCCATAAACGTCGTCCCCCACCGGTGCTGCCGCCATGGCAGCGCGCATCTCGGCAGTTGGCTGGGTAACCGTGTCCGAACGTAAGTCAATGATTCCATTTTCAAACGCCATATCCTGCTCCATTAAGAAAAAAGTGAATTTAATACTGCAGCCAGGTCCTCCGGCATTTCCGCCTGGAAGGTGCGCGGTTTGCGCTCGTTCAACAGGCAGATGCTAATCTGATAGGCATGCAGAAAATGCCTTTCCAGAGAGATGGAGGGATTACGATATCCGTAAACCCTGTCGCCCGCAATTGGGCAGCCTATCGAGGCCATATGCACTCTGATCTGGTGAGTGCGCCCGGTCAGAGGATGCACCTCCAGGTACGTGTGGAATTTATACGCTTTCAAGGTGTGATACTCCGTTTCGGCAAAGCGGCCTTCCCCCTCCGGAGCAATAGCCATTTTCTTGCGATCAAACCGATCGCGCATGATCGGCGCGATGATGCGCCCGCTGGGCGTTTTCGGATGCCCATCCACCAAAGCCAGGTATTTCTTTTCCACCTTGCGTTCCTTGAATTGCTTCTGCAGCCATTGATGCGACGATTCATTTTTCGCGATCAGGATCAATCCCGAGGTATCTTTATCCAGGCGATGCACAATGCCTGGCCGCATTTTGCCGCCGATCCCGGCCATGAAAGGTGCGTGGGCCAGGGCGGCATGCACCAGCGTACCCTGATCGTGGCCGGCTGAGGGGTGCACGACCATTCCGGCCGGTTTATTGACCATCACGACGTTTTCGTCCTCGTAAATGATAGTCAAATCGATATCCTCCGGAACCAGATCGAGCGGTTCAGGAGGCGGCAGTTCCACCCAAATCCGGTCTCCGTTTTCCAGCATCGTTCCGCTCTTCCGCGGCAATTCATTGTTCACCAGCACACACCCTATTTTTACCAGCCGTTGGATTTGGCTGCGCGAAATTTCCGGTATTTGCTGGGTCAAAAAAATATCCAACCGCTGCGGTTGGTTATCGGTAAAGCGATAATCGTATTTTACGCTTTCCACTTTTCCTGGATCAGCCGGGTTGATCACCGGCGTGTTCGTTCTCGGCGAGCGCTTTTTGCGCTTTATCGCGCTTTTCCTGGTACCACAATCCGAGGATCATAATGCCTACTCCCATGGTAACCGACGCATCTGCGATATTGAACACCGCGAAATTTCCAATGGAAATAAAATCGGTTACGTGCCCCAGGGTGAAGCGATCGATCAGGTTTCCCACCGCTCCTCCGAACTGCATGCTTAACGCTACTTTAAGGAACCAATCTCCCTCGGATAAACGCGGGAAAAAGACCAGGATCAACACCGCAATGATGCTGTTCAATACTTTAAAAATCATGCCATGATCCTGGAACATTCCAAACGCAACGCCGGTGTTATACCAATGCACAACCCGCGCATAGGGTGAAAGCCAAACCCAGGGCATCCAAATTTCTCCCATGGCAAGGTTGTCGCGCACCAGCGCCTTGGTCCATTGATCCAGAGCGATGATAATTGAGGCAATCAATAACAATACCAGATAACTGTGGATTTTCTTCTTCAACGTGAATTCCTCATTTCCATTAGGATTTTAACCGATTTAACCGGATTCCAGAATTTCCCGCTCAAAAGACAATCCGTTTTTGTGAAGGCAGACAAAAATTATATTCAGATCGCTACCCGCAGGAAAGCATACCAGGTGAGCCGGGCAGCGGTTGCTGCAATCGCCGGCTCCAAATCCGGCAATCGGGAAAACCGCTCCCGGCAGATCTGCCAGCGCGTGCAGGCTTTCACATTCCCGGTTGTGTTCATCCACCTGCCACCAAACCTCAAGAATTGCGAGGCGATCTTTTAAATAATCGAAATGCCAGAATCGAACCGTTTGAGGGTTAAGGTGGCGTCGGATGCGCGCTCGTAATCCGCCCGAGCCATGCGCGGCTCCACAGTAAAAATAGATGCCTTTTGGCAGTATCCGCTTTCCAAAGGATTTGGCGGAAAACATCTCTTCCTGCTTTAGGGCTCCGATGATGAGGTAATTACCGGGTTGGTTGGGAATCTTCATAAAAAACGGGATGAATTCTTGTGAAATTCATCCCGCCGGTTTCTTTACTTTTTCTCCAGCCAGATGGTCAGGCTCTCACCATCGAATTCATCGCTCATATTCGGCAGCGTATTCGGTGTTTTATCGCCTTCCAGTTCCACCGACAGGGTTTCGTCCTGGATGTATTCCCTGAATCCCTCAATGGCTTTTTTCAATTTCGGCGAACATGAATAAACCAGTTTGATTCGATCGGCAATCTCAAAATCGGCCTGTTTGCGGGCTTCCTGGACGCGCCGCACAAACTCGCGCACCAAACCTTCATCGACCAATTCATCGTTCAAGGTGGTCACCAATGCAGCCAGGTAAGCGCCTTCGGATGCCACTTCAAATCCCTGTTTGGCCTGCATGCGAACTTCTACTTCCTCAGGCAGGATTTCCAGTTCAGTGCCGTCAACGGAGATTTTCAATCCTTCACCATTTAGCAAAGCCGTGGCCGATTTTTCGGCGTTCTGCGCCAGGATCGCGCTGCGGATGGCGGGATATTGGTCTTTATATTTCTGGCCCAATTGCTTGGGTAGCGGCACCAATTCGTAGGCGGCCGCTTCGCTGGCAGCGCTCAGGGAACGGACGTTTTTAACGTTCAATTCGTCTTTCAATAACTCCGCGTACTCTTCAACCACCTTGCTATCATGCAGATTGCTGACGGCAAACGCGGCTTCCTGCAGCGGTTGGCGCACTTTGATCT
>CALGUJ010000188.1 GCA_937902055.1 uncultured Pelolinea sp. | reverse complement strand
TGGCAAGCTGCGGTGAGTTAGTCAGGCAGTGCGGCTGCGGAGGTCCTGTGCTGCTGGTCAGCGACGAGCAGGTCGCGCCGTTGTATGCAGATCGCGCTATAGAATCGTTCAAGCGGGCAGGTTACCGGGCGCAAGTGGTGGTCATACCGGCCGGGGAGGAACATAAGTCGGTAGAGACGCTCACGCGCTTGTGGCAGGCCTGCCTGGAGACCGGCATGGAGCGCGGCAGCACGCTGGCCGCGTTGGGCGGTGGGGTGGTCAGCGACCTGACCGGTTTCGCCGCCGCCACCTACATGCGCGGCTGCAACTGGGTGACTTTCCCTACCACGCTGCTTTCCATGGTAGACGCCAGCCTGGGCGGCAAGACCGGATTCGACCTGCCGCAGGGCAAGAACCTGGTGGGCGCTTTTTACCCACCGCGCCTGGTACTCTCTGATCCGTCGGTACTGGCGAGCCTGCCGGAGCGCGAGCTGCGCGCCGGGTTGGCGGAGGTGCTCAAGCACGGCGTGATCGGCGATCCGGATTTGTTCGCCCCGTGCGCGCGCGGCTGGCAAGCCGTTGCGGCCGACTTGCCGCAAGTGGTGTGGCGCGCCCAGGCGGTGAAAGTGAAACTGATCGAGGCCGACCCTTACGAGAAAGGCCTGCGTGCGGCCCTCAATTTCGGCCATACCATCGGGCACGCCGTCGAACTGGTCAGCGGCTACAGCCTGCGCCACGGCGAAGCCGTAGCCATCGGCATGGTCGTTGAAACCCGCCTGGCGGAAAAGCTGGGCATTGCCGCTGACGGATTGGCTGAACAGATCCGCGCGGCACTGGCCGGCCTGGGACTGCCGGTGGAAATTCCAGCCGGCCTGCCGCGTGCGGATATCCTGCGCGCCGTGCAAGCCGACAAGAAGAAATCGCAAGGTACGGTTAAATTTGCGTTGCCGGAGAAGGTAGGCCTGGTTCGTACCGGTGTCGAGATTGCTGATCTGGATGCTTTGATGGAGGAATGATGAAAATCCTTGTATTGCACGGCCCTAACCTGAATTTAACCGGCACGCGTGAACCGGACGTGTATGGCAGCCTGACGCTGGAGGAGATCGATGCGCGTCTGGTGGCGTTGGGGAAGGAACTGGGCGCGCAGGTGACCTGCAGCCAGTCCAACCACGAGGGCGTCCTGGTCGACGCGTTGCATGAAGCGCGCACCGGTATGGATGGCGTGGTGCTGAATGCCGGCGGGTACACGCATACCTCCGTGGCCCTGCGCGACGCCGTGGCCGCCATCGCCATCCCGGTGGTGGAGGTGCACATGTCCAACATTTACGCGCGCGAGGAATTCCGCCATACCTCGCTGCTCGCGCCGGTCTGCCGCGGCTCCATCTGCGGCTTTGGCTGGCAGTCATATACGCTAGGGTTAAGAGCGCTTCTTACGCTTTGAGAAGGTTGAGAAAAAAATAGATAAAGTAATAATAAAGAAATATCATTTCATCGGTGTTTATCTGCGTTCATCCGTGGTTGATTAATGAGTATACAAAAAGTATTTCTCTAATCTTTCCTTAATAAGCGCAAACCGATTTCCCCTTACAATAGAGCCATCGAATAAGCTGGAGTAATTATGACGAATATAATGGATCGTTTCAAACTGGACGGTCGCGTGGCCCTGGTCACCGGCGGAGCCGGGCTGCTGGGGCGCGGCTTCTGCCGCACGCTGGCTGAAGCCGGCGCGGCGGTGGTGGTCGCGGATAAAAATAAAATTGAAGCCGAAAAAGTGGTTGCTGAAATTTCACCCGCCGGCAAAGCCTTGGCGGTGGAAGTGGATGTCACCCAAGCGGATTCTGTGCGCGCCATGACGGCTGCGGCCAAGGAAAAATTCGGGCGGCTGGACGTGCTGGTGTGCAGCGCAGCCCTGGATCCCAAGTTCGACCCGCACCTGGGCGGCAGCTATGAACAGGACTTCGAACATTACCCGCTGGAAAGCTGGCGACAGGCGCTGGACGTCAATTTAACCGGGGCTTTCCTCAGCGCGCAGGCCGCCGCGCCGCTCATGCTCGAGCAGGGCGGGGGCGTGATGGTGATGATCGCTTCCATTTACGGCCTGTCCGGTCCTGACCAGCGCATCTACCGCGACCCGCAGAAACCGCCGCAATACAAACCTGCTTATTACCCGGCCAGCAAGGCCGGGCTTTTAGGGCTGACGCGCTACCTGGCGGCTTATTACGCCGGGCACAGCATCCGCGTGAATGCTCTCACCCCCGGCGGCGTGTTCAACGACCACGAAGCTTTCTTCGAGCGGGAATACTCCGCCCGCACCATGCTGGGCCGCATGGCCGATAAGGATGAAATGAACGCCGCTTTGCTGTTCCTGGCTTCGGATGCCTCCTCTTACATGACCGGTTCCAATCTGGTGGTGGATGGCGGCTGGACCGCCTGGTAAGGATTGACTTGCAGGTCAGATCGGAAGAGCGTCGTGTAGGGAAAGAGTGTAGATCTCGGTGGTC
>CALGUJ010000187.1 GCA_937902055.1 uncultured Pelolinea sp. | reverse complement strand
CCCCAGCGGTATTGATCAGCATATGCACTGAGCAGCAGGGTGAAAGACTCGTCGCCCATGGCCGCGTTGAGCGCCTCAAAGAATAGCGGGCCGCGCCCGTAGATGATCGGGCCGTATTCCTCACGGGTATACGCGCCGGCTGGTTTCCCGATCGGGATGAGCGCCTGGTCCACATTCGCCCAGCGCTGGTACCAGGATTGAACGAATCCCTGCGCATTGTTCTCGCCATAACGGTCGACGTAATACAAATACGTGGCATACTGCACCAGGGCCTCATCCAGCCAGGGTTCCCGCACCTGGTCGCTCATCACCTGGTTGAAAAACCATTGGTGCGCCACTTCGTGCGCCACCACGGCTTCCAGAAAAGTCAGGTTGCCCGCGTCGGAATCGGCATCGAAATATTTCAACGAAAGGGAAGTCGCGGTGGAGTACTCCATGCCGCCGGCGTTCATGGGTGTGCTGATCAAATCCAGCTCGGTGTAGGGATAAACCCCAAAACGCCTATTGTAGGAATCAAGCGCATGCTCGGCGGTTTCCAACACCAGATTCCCCGCCTGGCGGTATTCCCCGGGATAATAAACGGTGACGATGGTGCCGCCCACCTTGCGGGAAACCGATTCGAAGCGCGGGCTGGCCGCCAGGAAGAAATCGCGCTGCGGGCCGCCGATGTAGATCACTTCCTTGCGTTGATCGCCGACCGTCGAACCCACCTCGATCCCGGAACCCGCCAGCACCAGGTCAGCAGGCGCGTTCACCCGCACCCGGAAAAAAGCCTCATCCGCAAAGAGCATATCGGCGTTGATGGGCGGGTCCTGTACCACCCAGCCGTTTTCGTCGAAAACCGGGATGATGGGGAAGAATTGGTCCAGCGCCAGGATGTCATCCATGTAAATATTCAAACCGTAATTGCCGCCCATCTCGCGCGGCACCTTCTGCTGGAAGTCCATGGCGATCAAGGCCTGTTCGCCCGGCTGCAGCGGGGATGGTAAGTCCACACGCAGGGCGGTATCTTTGTTGGTCAGGATCGCCGGGAGCTGCGTACCGTTCACGCTGAGATTGGTCACGGTCAGCACCAAACCGGAAACGTTGGGGAACAGGCGGAAGTAGACCTCATTCAGGGGTACATCTTCGTTGTTGGTGTAAAGAACTTCCTGATGCCCGCTCACGTCCGCAATGCTTTCGGCAATTTGCAGGTCGATTTGGTAACGGGTGGCGTTTTCCATTTCTTCCAGAACCGAGCTGTAATCACCAATCAAATTCTGCTCGAAAACAGCCAGTTCATTTTCTGGTTGGGTATCCGCTTCAGGGCTTGCATCGGTGCTCTGCGGGATGATATCCACATTCGCAGGGCTTGGTTGGCCGGCGCAGCCGCAGATTGAAATCAGCAAACTGAACAGGATGGTTTTGCGAATGAATTGAAACATGCCTGTATTCCCCATGAGATTACTTTCGTTGGTTTTCAACCCTTTTTGGATTGGATCATGGCAAAGGTGACGCCGGATGGTTCGTTGAACAGGCAGATACGCGAGGTGGGGGAAATATCGAACGGGGCCTCAACGATGAAACCGCCTTTTTCCTGCACCAATTCGGCTTTCGCGTCAATATCCTCCACCTGGATGTAAATTGTCAGGAAAGGCAGCTTGGCGCGCTTCAGAGTGAAAATCGCACCATCGATGTCCTCGCCGGCGGGGGTGGTGGCCGGGATGATATAAAATCCCAGGCGGTCGTTGAATTCGATCTGCCAGTCGAAAACTTCCCGAAAAAAGGCGACTGATTTTTCCATATCGCGGCTGGCCAATTCCCAAAAAACGACCGGGTTGTTTTGCATGATTCGCTCCTTGAATGCTATCCATAAACTATACCAAAACTACGCGGAAAACGCACCTGTCGATTCTCCAAATTATTAAACAGAAAACCGCCTGAATCAGACGGTCTCTGTTTTTTGGCTGCGGCATCCGTTATCGGATTCCGAGGAGGGATGCCGCAGCATTACGTTGACTACTACTCATGATCGACACCACCTCCTCATCCATAGGATAGCAATGGAGGGGATTCTCTCCAATTTCATTTTACCCTATCTTGCCGCTTTCTCCAAATTGCGCAGCCGCGCACCTCATTTATAATTGATGCGACCAATGAAAACCTACCATCAATCGCCTTTCCAACGAACGCTCCTGGCTGCGGCTGTTTTACTGGCGGCCCTGGGGATCGCTTTCAACTGGCTGCATCTGCATCCCGGAGACCTGTACGCGCGGATCATGGCAATCGGTTCTTCAGTTTGCCACCAACTCCCCACGCATTCCTACATCCATAACGATCTGCAATTCCCGATTTGCGCGCGCTGCAGCGGCCTATACCTGGGTTGTTTCATCGCCATTCTGTATTACGCCTTTCAGGGGAAGAAAAGCGGATTACCCAAAAAAGCATATCTGTTCCTCATGTTGGGGCTGACCATCGCCTGGGGCGGCGACGGGCTGAACTCGCTGCTCAGCGATTTGCTCGCCAAGCCTTTCCTTTATACGACCACCAACACCACACGCCTGGTCACCGGTTTCGGCATGGGGTTGGTGCTATCGACAGCTCTGATGACGCTCTTCAACCTCTCGGTGTGGAAAGACCCTCAAAAAGCTCCCCTGCTGGACAACCGCTGGCAGCTTATTGCGTATATAGTTGCAGCGGCAGTGATGGGCAGCATGCTGGTTCTGGCGCAAGGATTCCTTTTTCGCGCATTGGCCTATGTCAGCACAATCAGCATCCTGGTCGTGATCACGGCCTTATATACCATTTTTTGGGTGATTATCTTGAGGAGAGAAAATACATTTGAAAACTTGCTGTCATTGACACTTTTTCTTTCAGCCGGCTTTGCCACCGCCCTGCTGCAGATCACGCTGCTTTCCGCGCTGCGCGGCTGGTTGATCGGCTGATCAATTGGTATTAACCGTATAATGATTACATAAACAAGGAATCATGGAAACTGCATTAGGTATTTTTTCAGCATTCGGACTCTCGGCCAGCGCCGGGTTGAACGCTTACATCCCGCTGCTGGTAATTGCCTTGATGGCGCGCTTCACCAATTTAATCACGCTCAACAAACCCTGGGACGCGCTGACCAGCTGGTGGATCATCGGCCTGCTGGTGGTGCTGGTCATCGTGGAATTCCTGGTGGATAAATTCCCGGCAATCAACCACGTCAACGACTTCATCGTGCAGACCTTCGTGCGCCCGGCCGCCGGCGCGATCGCCTTCGC
>CALGUJ010000186.1 GCA_937902055.1 uncultured Pelolinea sp. | reverse complement strand
TTCCGCACATCACGGATGAGATCAAACGCCGCATTCTGTACGTGGCAGAATCCTCCCAGGCTGATTTTGTGTTGGTTGAAGTCGGCGGTACGGTGGGCGATATTGAAAGCCAGCCATTTCTGGAATCCCTGCGCCAATTGCGCCATGAACTGGGCCGGGAAAACACCTTCTTTGTGCATGCCACCTGGCTGCCGCACATTGGCGCGACCAACGAACTGAAATCCAAACCCACCCAGCATTCAGTGCGGGAACTGCGTTCGATCGGTATCTCTCCAAACATGATCATCGCACGCTCCGATCACCCGGTGCAGCAATCCATTTTGGACAAAATCTCCCAATTCTGCGACGTGGAACCGGCTGCAGTGATCCCGCTGGTCACGGTCCCGGTAATCTATTCCGTGCCGTTGGTCCTGGAGGATTTCAAAGTTGCCGAGTACATCCTGAAATATTTCCACCTGAAAGCCCGCCAAAAAGCGGATTGGTCGGAATGGAAACGCATCATCAAATCGGAAGAAAAACCCCGCCACCAGGTGAAGATCGCACTGGTTGGGAAATACGTCGAACTGCATGATGCCTACATCAGCGTGCACGAAGCGCTCAAACATGCGGCTCTCTACAACAACGCTCAATTGGAAATCTGCTGGATCCACTCCGGTGAACTGGAAAAAGGCATCGGCCGCGAAGAAATGGAGTCCTGCGACGGGATCCTGGTCCCCGGCGGTTTTGGCCATCGCGGCATCGAAGGCAAGATTCTGGCAGCCAAATATGCCCGTGAACACAAGGTGCCCTACCTGGGGCTCTGCCTGGGCATGCAAATGATGGTAGTGGAATTGGCGCGCGTATGCCTGAACGACCCGAAAGCCAACTCGACCGAATTTGATCCGCAATCAACCAGCCCGGTGATCGACTTGATGCTGGAACAGCGCCATATAACCGACAAGGGTGGCACCATGCGCTTGGGCTTATATCCATGCAAGGTGACGAAAGGAACGGCTGCCTACCGGGCTTACCAAGCCGACCTAATCGAAGAACGTCACCGCCATCGTTATGAGTTGAATAACGATTACCGCGCTGCCCTGCAGCAAGCCGGCATGGTTTTCTCCGGGCAGTCACCCGACGGCATGCTGGTGGAGATAGCCGAGTTAAAAGAACATCCCTTTATGTTGGGATCTCAATTTCACCCGGAATTCCTGTCACGGCCCAACCGTCCGCATCCCTTATTCATCGAATTCATCAAATCCGTAATTGCGGAGAAAACCGGTAAAAGTCAGGAGTAATAACCGCGCAATTTTTCAGGAAGCCGGCCGGCGATACTACGCATCATGCGTTCAGTTAATTCGCCGGCTGTTTCTTTTTCACCCGCCTCAATTGGTTCACAGAATGTGATTTCCACAATCGTCCTGCGCAATCCTGTTTTCATGATCTTCTCGCTGCCGGAGATTGCCACCGGGACAATACGGCAATGATTGCGCATGGCAATATAAGCTGTTCCACTGTGCGCCTCAACCATTCCTTTGCCATACGTGCGGGTTCCTTCAGGAAACATCATCATGGCCAATCCCGCATTCAACACGCCTCTGGCGTTAAGGATGGACTGGCGGTCAAATTCGCCGCGTTTCACCGGGAACGCGCCCAATTGGTTGAAGAACCAGGCCACCAGCGGATATTCGAACAATTCGGCTTTACCCATGAAGCATAAAGGGCGTTTGATCACCGATTGCAGCACAACCGCATCGAAAAACGATAAGTGATTTGCCGCAAACATCACCGCACCTTCAGCAATCATGTTCTCGGCACGGTGAACACGGAGGTCGGCCAGCAGGCGCATAATGAACCGGATGAAGCCCACGATTGCTTTTCTGAATGCGCTATTTTTGAATTTGAACGTTTCTTGATTATTATCCATGCCACATAGAACACCTGATAGAGTAAAAAGTATTATACTTAATCGCTTGAATTAAAATCATCTAATGAGGTAAATAAATGTATACATTCATTGAATCCATTAACGCCCAGGAAATCCTGGATTCACGCGGCAACCCCACCGTAGAAGTCGAAGTCGTGCTCGAGGACGGTAGTTGGGGCCGCGCGGCTGTACCTTCCGGCGCTTCCACCGGTGTCCATGAGGCCCTGGAATTGCGCGACGGCGATAAAAGCCGTTATCTGGGTAAAGGCGTTTCCAAAGCGGTTGAAAATGTCAATTCCAAGATCGCTGACGAACTGGTCGGCTGGGACGCCACCGAGCAGATCGCGATCGACCGCACCATGCTGGAATTGGACGGCACCAAGAATAAATCCAACCTCGGCGCCAATGCCATCCTGGGTACCAGCCTGGCCGTCGCCAAAGCAGCCGCCAACTCGCTCGGCATGCCCCTTTATAAATATATCGGCGGCATCTACGCGCATGTGCTTCCCGTCCCGATGATGAACATCCTCAATGGCGGCGCGCACACGGCCTGGCAATCCACCGACGCGCAGGAATTCATGGTCATGCCTCTGGGCGCGCCTTCTTTTGCCGAAGGTCTGCGCTGGGGCGCGGAAATCTATCATTCCTTGAAAGCTGTCCTGAAAGCCCACGGTTACGTGACCCTGGTTGGCGATGAAGGCGGTTATGCCCCCAACCTGAAAGCCAACGTGGAAGCGGTTGAACTGATCCTGGAAGCCATCGAGAAAGCCGGTTATAAAGCCGGCAAGGATGTGGCTATCGCGCTTGATCCGGCTGCCTCCGAACTTTACGATGAGGAAAAGAAAGTCTACAACATGCGCAAGGAAGGCAAGCAGCTCGACAGCGCGCAAATGGTCGCCTTCTGGAAATCGTGGGTGGACCAGTTCCCGATCGTCTCGATTGAGGACGGCCTGGCTCAGGATGACTGGGATGGTTGGAAAATGATGACCAAGGAAGTCGGTGACCGCATCCAAATCGTCGGCGACGATCTGCTGGTCACCAATCCCGAGCGTATCGCCAAAGCCATTGAGCAAAAATCCTGCAACTCGGTACTGATCAAGTTGAACCAGATCGGTTCTCTGACCGAGACCATTGAAGCTGTTGAGATGGCTCATCGCAATGGCTGGACCGCCGTGACTTCGCACCGCTCCGGTGAGACCGAGGATTCCACCATTGCCGACCTGGCAGTTGCGCTCAATACCGGCCAAATCAAGACCGGCGCTCCCGCCCGCTCCGACCGCGTCGCCAAATATAACCAGTTGCTGCGTATTGAAGCCGAGCTCGACGACGTAGCCAAATACGCCGGTTGGTCAGCATTAAAAACTGTCAAGAATTAATCATCAAGTTCAAGAGCCACGGGTTGGGAAAATTCCCAACCCGTTTTTATTTATCTTCTAATTGTCGTTGTGTACCTTGCGAAGCATGATGATAATACAGGTCAAAATAACCTGCTTTTTAATTTATTGTTTCTTCCTTAAGCCATTCTGATTCATTTTGAAAATCTCGATATCTTAATTCGTATCTCTTTCTTTTTTCTGTAAACTCAGTGGTAAATACTAAATAGTGTTTAATAATTATTGGGGCAAGGTTCTTATCTATAGAACAATGGATAGAAACACAAACTTTATACTTTGTGCAATTTGCTGTCGAAGTGCTTTTTTTAAATGGGAATAAAAGATAAGTACTATTTTCTTTTAGTTTGGCTAAATTAATCAAACTAAATCTATTAGGTTTAATGACAGATTCAATCTTATTAATATCTTCATCCCATATATATGGACTACCAGTTTCATTAATTTTCTGTGTTACATCAATCCACTTACTTCTACTCTCATCAAAATCATTCCTATATGCTTTCTCAAGAAATGCTTCGCAAATTATCTGCCTATCACACTCTAAATTACTCACCTTTATACTTACTTGTCTCTTGTCTCCATGAAGATATCCTTCATGATCAAGATTTATTTTATATTTTTTTTGGATTTCTTTCTCTTGATTCCAGTATATTTTTGATGGTGAAATGAAAATTGTTCTAATAATTATTATTAATACGTCAAAAATAATTAATAGAATTCCAATTTGATATCCAGTTTTTAAGCTACCCAGCAATGGTAATGCATAATTGGAATCAATAATTCGCTTACCTACTAAAGATGGTAGAAGGATATATAACAAAGACTTTTTAATTAGGGACCAGAAATCTTTGAAAAAGCCTTTCACGGATTCCTTAAATGAAAATGGAATTACAATTTCTATCCAATACCTTATTACTTTTACCAAATCATCCATATCGATTCAATTTTCAGATTAATTTTTGCTTCAATTATTTTAATTCCATTATTTTATTCTCCATTATCCAAACCTCTGCGAACATGGTTTTGGTCAACCGCCCGGTCTGGGTGTTCTGCCGGCTGGGGTGATACGAAGCCAGCAGCCAGGGAATTTCGCTCCCATAACTATATAACTGGCTGTGCACAAATGCTGGTTTCTCGGATTCAACCAATTGATATGTGGCTTTCAACAATCCCAGGCTTTCGTGAAAAGCCAGGCTGCCCAAAGCCACGATGCCTTGCAGATTGGCCAGCAAATCCATTTCCTCCATCAGAAATGGCAGGCAGTTGCGGATCTCCTCGCGACTCGGTTTGTTGTCCGGCGGCGCGCAGCGGCACACCGCGCTGATGTACAGTCCGCGTAATTCCAGCCCATCGCCCCGCTCCGTCGCGCTGCCCTGATTGGCAAATCCCGCTTCACATAAAGCCGGATAAAGAAAATCGCCGGAGGCATCCCCGGTGAACATGCGCCCGGTGCGGTTGGAGCCGTGCGCGCCTGGCGCCAACCCCACTACCAGCACGCGCGCCTGCCGGTCGCCGAATCCGGGCACCGGCTTGCCCCAATATTCCCAATCCCGGTATGCGCGCCGCTTCTCGCGCGCCACCTGCTCCCGCCAGGCCACCAGGCGTGGGCAGGCGCGGCAGGCGATCACTTTCCGGTCATGGATTTCCCATGTCGCGTCAGCAGCCATATCCATCCGCTACTCGATCAGCATGGCGTCGCCGAAAGAAAAGAAACGGTATTTTTCTGCAATGGCGGCTTGATAACAGCGCAGGATATTCTCGCGCCCGGCAAAAGCGCTCACCAGCATCAATAAGGTGGATTTGGGCAGATGAAAATTCGTGATCATGGCATCCACGATCTTGAAGGAATAACCCGGATAAATGAACAAGCTGGTTGAATCGGCGTAGGGTTTCAGGCGATAACCGCCATCTTCCACTATCGCGGCCGATTCGAGTGTGCGTACGCTGGTGGTGCCCACCGCGATCACTCGCCGCCCTTCCTGTTTGGCCTGATTAACGATTTCAGCGCTGTGCGGGCTTACCAGGCACCATTCAGTGTGGATCTTGTGCTCTTCGAGGTTATCTTCGGTAACCGGCGCGAAAGTGTCCAGCCCGACGTGCAGCAGGACATCGGTGAAGATGATCCCGCGGTTGCGTAATTCCGCCATGATTTCCTGCGTAAAGTGCAGCCCGGCGGTGGGCGCCGCGGCCGATCCTTCCACTTCAGCGTACACGGTTTGGTAGCGTTCCGGGTCATCCAGGCGTTCGTGGATATAAGGCGGCAAAGGCATTTCTCCCAACGCTTTCAGATGCGGTCCGACCGGCTGGTTGAATTGGATCACCCGCTTGGCTCCTTCCAACACTTCGACCACTTCTCCTTCAATACCATCTCCGAAAGTTAACTTTTTTCCCTGGTTCACGCGTTTACCGCCCACCAGTACTTCCCAACACTCGCTTTCCTGTTTTTTCAGCAGGAGCACTTCCACCTTGCCGCCCGTCTCCTTCTGTGCGTACAAACGCGCGGGGATGACGCGGGTTTTGTTGATCACCAGCACGTCTCCCGGGCGTAAAAATTCGTTGATTTTCTTGAAGAGCGTATGGGTAATACTGTCCGCGCGCCTCCCATACACCAGCAGGCGCGAATCATGCCGCGTTTTCAACGGCACCTGAGCGATCAACTCAGGCGGTAAAGGATAATCGAAATCCGATGTTTTCACGTTACTCGATCAATTTAGGTTGCGCAGGATTTTCTTTGTATATGATTTTCAAATGTTCGTAGGCTTTTTTGGTAGCCACGCGTCCCTGGGCGGTCCGTCCCAGGAAACCTAGTTGCATCAGATACGGCTCGACCACGTCCATGATGGTGTCGGATTCTTCGCTGATCGAGGCGGCAATGGTGCTCAATCCTACCGGCCCGCCGTTATATTTCTGGATGATGGTCATCAAGACCATGCGGTCGATCTCATCCAGCCCCAGTTCGTCAATGCTTAACAAACCCAACGCTTCCAGCGCCACCGCGCGTGTCAGTTTGCCATCCGCCCGCACTTCGGCAAAATCGCGCACACGCCGCAACAGCCGCAAAGCCACGCGGGGAGTACCGCGCGCCCGGCGCGCGATCTCCTCAATCCCCGCCGCTTCCACCTGGATACCCATCAGCTCCGCGGCGCGTTCAATGATCTGCCCCAACGCCTGCTGGTCGTAATAATCCACGCGGTAGACCGCGCCAAACCGCGCCCGCAGCGGGGCGCTCAACAATGCCAGGCGTGTGGTGGCGCCCACCACGGTAAAATGCGGCAATTTCAACCGGATGGAACGGGCGGATGGGCCTTTACCGATCACAATATCCAGCGCGTAATCTTCCATGGCCGGGTAAAGCACTTCTTCAACTGCTTTACCCAGGCGGTGGATTTCGTCAATGAAAAGAATATCGCGCCCATTCAGGTTGGTCAGTATGGCCGCCAGGTCGCCCGGCCTTTCGATTGCCGGTCCGGAAGTGACACGGATATTGGCGTGGATTTCATTCGAAAGGACATGCGCCAGTGTGGTCTTTCCCAAACCAGGAGGGCCGTAAAACAACACGTGATCGAGCGATTCATTGCGCTGCTCGGCTGCTTCGATCAGAATAGCCAGGTTCTCACGCAGTTGATTTTGCCCGATCACTTCAGTTAGCAGGCGTGGCCGCAGGGAATTGCCGTACTGGTCTTCGCTGGTGCTTTCCGGATTGCTGATGCGATGATTATCCACACAAATATCCTGAACTCATTTTCTTCAATTATAACTTCTCTATTTTCTTGCCAAATCCTTTTGACCTTTGATATGATAAACGAAAGTCAGATTTTCAGGGAGCAGGTATGGATAATTTATTTGTGTCGAGTCATCCATTGGTCAAGCATAAATTATCGCGTTTGCGCGACGTGGAAACCTCACCCAAGAAATTCAGGGAATTGATCCGCGAGATATCCGGTTTGCTTGCGTACGAAGCCACCGCCGATCTGGCGGTCAATCCGGTGGATGTTCAAACGCCGCTGGCAGTCGCCAGGGGTTGCGAGTTGACCGAAAAGATCGGCCTGGTGCCGATCCTGCGTTCGGGTTTGGGGATGGTCGAAGGCGTCTGGGAATTAATGCCCACTGCGGAGGTCTGGCACATCGGTTTGTACCGCGACGAAAAGACGCTCAAACCGGTTGAGTATTACAACAAGCTGCCGATTGCCCCTTCTGTCGGCGTCTGCCTGATCCTGGATCCGATGCTGGCAACCGGCGGTTCGGCGGCTGCCACCATTTCCATTTTGAAAAAATGGGGAGTGAAACGCATCAAATTCATGGGGATCATCGGCGCGCCTGAGGGCATCCAGGCGGTTCATGCGGAACATCCGGATGTACCGCTCTACATTGCCGCGGTGGATGACCATTTGAATGAGGTCGGTTACATAGTTCCCGGTTTGGGAGACGCCGGCGACCGGCAATTCGGGACCGCATAATCATCTCGCTGCTGACTGATCTTTTCAAAGGCAGCGCTATGCTATTAAATAAAAAAACGGCAGTTTACAAAAACCGCCGTTTTAATTTTAGATCTATGCCGCCGCTTCAACGATCTTGACAAAATCGCCGGCTTTCAGGCTGGCTCCTCCCACCAGGCCGCCATCGATGTCGGATTGGTGGAAAAATTCTCCGGCGTT
>CALGUJ010000185.1 GCA_937902055.1 uncultured Pelolinea sp. | reverse complement strand
TTTAATGGCGTCGATGGCTTGCGCCAGATTGCCCGGCACAATCAGCAGGTGCTCGCTGGCGCCCGAGGAGGCGTTCACCACGGCAGGCGTCACCCCGGCCGCGCGGTGCGAGGGGATCACCAGTCCGTGCACGCCGAAGACTTCCGCGCTGCGGATGAGCGTGCCCAGATTTTGCGGGTCCTGCACCTGATCGAGCATCAAAATGAACAGCGGTTCGCCCTTCTTTTTGGCGAGCGTGAAAATGGCGTCCAGGTCGGCGTAAGGGTACTCGCTGGCTTCCAGGGCCACGCCCTGCGGATTTTCGGCCAGTTCCTCCAGCGCCAGGCGCTCCACGCGTTCCATGGGCAGGCGTTTTTCCCTGCCTAGCGCGAGGATCTCGCTGACGCGCCCTTTTTCTTCAACCCCTTTGGCGATCAGCAGCCTGAAAAAATGCCTGCGACTGGCGCGCAGGCATTCATAAACAGGATTTCTACCGGTGATCCACTCTTTCATTTCCAGAACCAGGTGCTGCCGGATTTGGCGTCTTCCACCTGCACGCCCATGGCGGCCAGGCGGTCGCGGATCTTGTCGGAAAGCTCCCACAGCTTGGCTTGGCGCACATCCTGGCGCACCTCCACCAGCAAGTCGATGAAAGCGTCTGCCGCGTGCGCTTCCTTCTCGACGCGCAATTTCAAGCCCAGCACGCCGCTCAGCTCTTCCAATGCGTCCTGCGCGCCCTTGAGCTGCTCATCGGTTGCGCCGTCGGCGCGCGCCTGGTTGATCACGCGCACCAGCTCGAATAAATTCCCCAGCGCTCCGGCGCTGTTGAAATCGTCGTCCATGCTGCTTTCGAACCCGGCGCGGGCGGCTTTAGCCTGGTCGTCCAGCCCTTGCAAGGCTTCGGCGGAGAGGCCCGCCGCACCCGGCGCGGCCGCTTTCAGCGCGGATTGCAGGCGTTCCAGTGCCTTTTCCGCCTGCCCGATTACTTCGTCGTTGAAGGTCAACGGGTTGCGGTAGCCGGAATTGAGCACCATCATGCGCAGCGCATCCGCCGGATGGCTGGCCAGAAAATCTTCAATCGTGATCAGGTTGCCCAGCGATTTGGACATTTTCTCGCCGCTGAGCTGCAGCATGCCGTTGTGGATCCAGTAACGGGCGAACTGTTTGCCGGTGTGCGCTTCGGATTGGGCGATCTCGTTCTCGTGGTGCGGGAAGATCAGGTCGTTCCCGCCGCCGTGGATGTCGATCTGCTCGCCCAGATGCGCGCCGCTCATGGCCGAGCACTCGATGTGCCAGCCGGGGCGGCCTTTGCCCCATGGGCTGTCCCAGGCCGGTTCGCCTTCCTTGGCGGCCTTCCACAGGGCGAAATCGAGCGGATTTTCTTTGCGTTCGTCCACCTCGATGCGCGCGCCCGCGCGCATGTCGTCCAGTTTGCGGCCGGAAAGCTTGCCGTAATCGGCTTTCTTCTCCACGTGGTAATACACGTCGCCGCCGGCTTCGTAGGCAAAACCCTTGGCGATCAGGTCGGAGATCAACTTGAGAATCTCGTCCATCTCGCGCGTGGCGCGCGGGTTGATCGTGGCGGGCAGAATATTAAGGTCTTTCAGGTGCTGGGCATATTGTTGGATGTAAGTTTCGGCCAGCTCAAAAGGATCACAGCCCAGTTTGTTGGCGCGGTTGATGATCTTGTCGTCCACGTCGGTGTAATTCATGACGTGCCTGACTTCGTAGCCGCGGTATTGCAGGTAGCGCCGGATGATGTCGAAGACCAGCGCGGACATGGCGTGACCCACGTGGGCTTTATCGTACACAGTTGGGCCGCACACGTACAGGCGCACCCGGTTAGGTTCAACGGTCTCGAAAGACTCTTTTTTACGCGAAAGCGTGCTGTAAACTTGTAGGCCCATCTGCGCTCTCCTGAAGATCAGTTATTCTTGTGGTTGCCGGTCCCTTCGGGCTTGGAGAAGATCATGCGTCCGGCAGCCGTTTGCAGCACCTTGGTCACGGAAACTTCGATGTCTTTGCCGATGAATTCGCGGCCGTCTTCCACTACCACCATGGTGCCGTCATCCAGGTAACCCACGCCCTGGCCGATTTCCTTGCCTTCCTGGATCACTTTTACCGGCAGGGTTTCGCCGGGCAGCAAGATGGATTTGACCGCGTTGGCCAATTCGTTGATGTTGAGGACTTTCACACCCTGCAGCTCCGCTACGCGATTGAGGTTGAAATCGTTGGTCAGGATGGGCGCCTGCATCTGGCGCGCCAGCATTACCAGTTTCTCGTCCACTTCGCGCACGCCTTCCACGTCGATGTCGGCGATGGTGGTGGTGACGGTACGGTCCTTTTGCAGCTCGGAAAGCACTTCCATGCCGCGCCGGCCGCGCTGGCGGCGCAGGCTTTCGGCGGAATCGGCGATGTATTGCAGTTCGTTCAACACAAAGCGCGGGATGATCAGGTTGCCGGGCAAGAAACCCGTGCGGGCGATATCCGCGATGCGGCCGTCGATGATCACGCTGGTGTCGATCTGGATGGACTTTTCCGGCTGCCATTTGCCGCCGCCGGGCTGCGAAGCGGAACGCTGCCCCTTGCGGGTGAGGTTGAAAACCTCCCGGATGTCGCCCTGCCGGCCGATGGCGATCGCCACGCCCAGGTAGCCGAAAACCAGCACGGCCACAAAAGGCAGAATGCTGTTGAATGGGGTGGGAAGCAGCGCGATGGGGATGGAGAAGAGTGCCGCGATGATCAGGCCGACCACCAGCCCCACCAGCGCGGAAACCAGCATTTGCCCCGAGAGCTTCGACAAATAGGATCGCAGCCAGTTGATCGGATACACCGTGATGTAGGGCATCGCGATAAACCCGACCACCGCCAAAATTACCGTTGCGCCGATCGCGTAGGGGAGCGTATTTAAATTGGGATTAATAATTCCAGTTAACAAATCGCCGAAATAAAAACCGGCAACTCCAAACAAGATAAGTCCGAGAAATCGAAAAATAAGTACAATCGTTTTCATAATAAAACCTTTCTGCAGAACTGTTAATGTACAAAATAATCAGATGATTGAGTTGATAATATCATGCCGTAGAACATTCGTCAAACAAAAGTTGAATCATTAAGAAATTTCTTGTAATCTTCTGATAATCCCGAGGGTATTGTTTTCAGACAATCCATCAAATGTAAATATAACCGGATCGCGCGCGGCGTTCACAACCGGGCGACCACCCGGCAGGGCAGCCCCGTCATCCCGGAATAATTCACCGGGTAGGTGCTGGCGCTGAATTCACGCGCGCTTTGGCCTGCGAGAACCGCCGACAGGTTGCACAGATTTTCCACCACGAAAACGCCCTGATCGGCGCAAGTTTGGTCGGCGGGCGTATGTTCCTTGCCGCGCCGAATGCCGGCGAAATCGATGCCGATGATCGCGATGCGCTTCTGCAGCAGGCTGCCGATCAATTCCCGCGAAAGTTGCGGATGCGTGCTGAAATATTCGGCATTTCCGTATCCGACCTCTTCGATGAAGCCTGTATAAAACGCCACAAACATCCCGGGCTGAACGCGCGCCAGGTCGATGTCGCCGGGGTTGATCTCGCCCCGGCCGGCGCGGGAAACGTCGAAAACGATCCCCGGCCGTTCCACGTAGTCCAGCGGAAATTCCTTGTTCATGACGTCGAAATGCGTTCCCAGGTGCCCCAACAAAGCCTTTTTCTCGTTGCCTTGGGCGTTATCGGCCATTCGGGGGGTGATCTTCAATGTGATATCGATGAGCATGCCGCCTCCTGAAGAAAGCCTATTGTACACCCGCGCGGCGGATCGGTCGAAAGGATGCTCCAAAAATACGCATACCCGTTACGCCCGGCCGGGAGCGCGATGGAAAGATGTGACTGCGGTCATGCTTTCGGCATGATTATTGCATATATTTCGTTACTCCCTGCACTCTTCAAAATTGGGGGAAAAGGTTAAATTTGTGATCATGCAAACTGCCATTATTACGATTAAACGCAAGTATGCCCGCACGCTGAAATTCATGCTGGTCGGCCTTTCCGGCACGCTGCTGGATTACAGCCTGTTGTTCCTGCTAAAAGCCTTCGGAACGCCGACCCTGCTGGCCAACACCTGTTCGGCCTCGCTGGGAATGCTGGCCAATTTCAACCTGAACCGCGCCTGGACTTTCCGCGGCCGCGCGCGCGCCTCAAAATCCTACCTGCGCCAGTTCACGCAATACCTGCTGGTCAGTTTGGTGGGGCTGGGCATCAACAACCTGCTGCTGGTCGGCCTGGAAGCGCCCCTGGGCGCGGCGTTCAATCCCGCCGGCGCGGGCTTTCTGCTGGCCAAGCTCACCGCCACGGCCGGCGCCTTCATCTGGAACTACCTGGCCAACATGACCTGGACTTTCCGGGAGGCGCGGGTTTGTGAAAATTGACCCGGAAAAACCGCCAATTCCCTCTTGCAAAACAAGATTCTATGGTAGAATTTCAGCCTTGATGCCCCCATCGTCTAGGGGACCAGGACGCAGCCCTTTCAAGGCTAAAACAAGAGTTCGAATCTCTTTGGGGGCACCTGGTACGAAAGAACCCGAAAGGGTTTTTTTGTTTAAGAGAAAAGTAGGGCGGGATTCAAATCCCGCCGCGAATAATATTGAAATGGGGGGCGCGTATCGAAACGCGCCCTACGGATTTACGGATGCAGGCGGCCAAAACGAGAGTTCGGCCTATACCCGTCAGGGCAATCTCTTTTATGTCACCTGGTATTATCTGCACTAAGCGATTTGGACGAATCCCTCCGCTTCCATCCATAGCTCTTTCATATCCAAAAGGCACCAGCCGAAACGTGGTTTATGTTAGTTAACAAAGTAATAATGCGAAAAGAACAGCAGCGGGCTGCGCACGATCTCGCACACGAAGATGCAGTAATGCGGCAGCCACAGGGCAAGCGCCAGGACGCAAATAATAACCGAGACGGCATAGAAGACCGCGCGGCTGTCCAGGTGCCACGGGGATTCAGCACCGGCGGTTTCTTGCGCATGCTCTTTCCTGAACAGCGCGTAATCCCGGCTGGGCAGGTTGAGCGAGACCGCCACCAGCGCGTAATTGACGCATACGACCGTGAACCAGCGCCCGTAATCGTAAGCCGAGAAGAAAATAGGCAGGGCGGCCAGCAGGGGAGTCAGGAAATACCTGCGGAAGAACATCTTCGTGTAGGCTTGCGCCGAGGGTGCGTCGAAGGCTTTCTCCGAAGCTTCCACCGAGCGCGCGCGCAGCAGGGCGTACACGGCCTGCCGCGCCAGGTACCACAGCGAACCTCCCAGCAGCGGCAGCACCGCCAGCCAGGCGGCCCAATTGAGAGCGATCACCATGCGCGTGATCTGGCCGGCGCGCGCCAGCGTCCACTGCATGGGGATGAGCGAGGCGGGCAAGGTCGAACCGCTCAGCCCCTCGGGCGGCAGCATGCAAGTGCCTTCGCGCATAGCGCCCGCCGCCAGCCAACGCTTGCAGATACCCAGCAGCGTGGCGTAATCCGGTGTGCCGGAGAGGTACACCGCGCCGAAAACCAGCGCCGCCGGCAGGTAAGGCAGCCCCGCGCGCAGCAGGTCTTTCAGCCGTCCGCGCGGGGATTTCGTCTGAAATACGCTTAGGGTGAGCATGGCGTGCAGCGGGACGAACAGCAGGAAGTTGC
>CALGUJ010000184.1 GCA_937902055.1 uncultured Pelolinea sp. | reverse complement strand
TCAATTATATGTCTTTAGGGTAGCAGGTTATCTGCTTTCCGCATGATTTCTGTAATTTTGTTCAAGACTTCTTCTTCATCAATCTGTGTGAGCTTGCGCTCCAACATCAATGGCTTTCCATCCACAAATACCGAAAGGACATCACCGCCGGTGGCTGAATAAATGAAGTTTGACATCAGGCGCCTTTCATCGATCAGATGCGGAGCCGGGTAATTGATTACTGTCAGGTCAGCCTTGAAACCGGGTTTGATTTCACCGACCTTGGTATCGAAGCCAACCGCCTGGCGGCCATTTTTGGTCATCATCTCGTAGGCTTCTTCCGCTTTGACCAAGGCCGCATCGCCCGTGCTGACTCTGGCCAGCAATGCCACCAACCGCACTTCTTGCAGCATGTCATAAGTGCCGCTGCTGGATTCACCGTCGCAGCCGATGGCGATATTCACACCGCGCTTGTACAATCCGGGCACGGTCGGCATGCCGTCCGTGATCTTGGTATTGGTTGAGGGGCAGGTGATGGCGCTGCACTTGTATTCGGCCATTAAATCCATGTCATGTTCTGTGAGCCAGATGTTATGAACCAATTGGCAATCGGGGCCTAACACGCCGAAACGCTCCAGCGCTTCCACTTCGCTGCAATTGAAGCGATCGTATGAATTGGCAGTCTCGGTTTCTCCCTCGCAGCAATGAGTATGAATTCCCACGCCAAGTTCATTGGCTAAAGCGCGTGAACCGCGCATGAGTTCTTCCGTGCAAGCCGGCAGCCCGACCGGGCTGACACGAGTGGTAATCCGTCCGTTGTTTTTCCCGTGCCATTCCTTGTGCAGATCGCGCAATAAATCCAGGATTTGATCAGCGTTCATATCCGGCGGCTCATTATCTCCCTCCTGGAAATCCCCTACCGCCAGGCAAACGTCCGCGCGCAAGCCTGAATCTGCAATGGCCTGGATGCATTCGATATCATATGCGCCGGCAGTGGCCATTTCGCCGACAAAGGTCGTGCCGGATTTGATCGCTTCGATACACGCCAGTTGAGTGGCTGCGTAAGTTTGTTCGCGGGTGAGGTCAAAATGGCGGCCCATGGTGTAAAGCCATTGGGTCAGGTGCAAGTTGTCGTAGATGCCGCGTCCAAAGGACTGCGCCAGGTGCGTGTGGCAATCCATGAAGCCGGGAACGATCAGGTTGCCGTTTAAATCGTAAACCACCATGTCCGGTGTGCTTTCGATTTTCTTGTCGCTGACCTGGATGATTTCAGTATCTTCAATCAGGATATTGATCGGTTTAACCTCGTAAGTGGGAGGGTAGAATGAAATTCCATTTTTCAATAAAGTCTTCATTTCAGGAATCCTCTTTCTTTTTATCAGGCATGATCCAGATTATGCAGTTTTACCGCAGTCTCCAGGCAAACCCTGGTTGCGTCCGAAATGGCTGTTGCCATGACTTCAGGGGATACATCCAGATCAGGATACTGATGGCAACCTTCGGAACAAAGAATCGTCCCCCCGCGAATTTTCCTCCTTCTCGAAACATTGAAGACGGTTGCAGCTTCCTGCGAAGCTATCAGGACACCAGCGTCGATCCAAGGTTTTTCAATCTCAAGGATGTTCATCTTCGAAAAAACCGAGCCGGCATAAAAAGAATCGTGAGACCACTCGTAACCCGGGTTCACTACAATGCCTAATTCCTCTGCTGATTTTATCATTGCCTCGACGATATGAAAATCGGCAACCGCCGGATATCCCGTCGGGTAATATTCCTGGCTGGTGCCATCACCGCAGACAGCTCCGGTTATGACCATGATTCCCGGCCGGGGCAGCCAGGTCTGCATCATACCACCGGTGCCGATGCGGATCACGTTCTTTGCGCCGACATTGACCAATTCTTCTATCGTGATGGCTGCAGCCGCGCCGCCGATACCGGTAGAGGTGGTGCTGACTTTCACGCCTTTATACGTTCCGGTGAAGGTATTGAATTGTTGATTTGAAGCGACCAGCTCATAGCTGTCAAAATGTTCCGCGATGATCTTGGCCCGGCTTACGTCGCCGGGAATGAATACGGTCTCGCCAATATCGCCGGGTACCAATCTGGTAAATGGTTGTTTATTCATAATTTCGTCTCCTTTGCATCAATAATTAATTAGTTGAGACCCGCTGTGGCAAGGTTCTTCGCCGCCTCGATACCAACCATGACCAAATTCTTCTCATTCTTGAGAAATTCAGCATCCTCATTGTCCGGAACGGGAAAACCGCTCAATAAAATCGCCCCGGCTCTGACACCCTGCATCGAACTGATCACTAACATGGTGGCAGTTTCGTTATCGGATGCAATGATATCCATGTCCAACCATTTCTGTGCCTCCGCTTTGAATGCCTCGGGGTTGAAGGGAGATACCCGATAAAATGCATCGTGCGTGCGCACAACTCCCAGGTGATAAGGGATTTTCATTTTCTCGCAAGCATCCATTAATGCCCTGACGACGTGGTAATCGGCAACCGCTGGATAATCAATTGATATGAATTCCTGGCATGCCCGTTCATCGCGCATCGCCGCCAAAGGGATGATCATCTCGCCCGGCTTGATCGAGGGATCGATGGTAACACAAGTCCCAACACGGATGATGTTCTCTGCTCCGAGGCGGATTAATTCTTCGGTGCCGATCGCCGTGGGAGAGGGGCCAATTCCGCTGCTCGTGCAACTGATCGCCACCCCATCTTTCTCGCCGGTAAAGGTCAGATATTCACGCTTGCGCGCGACCTTACTGGCTTTATCCATTAATCCGGCAAACACTTCCACGCGCTCCGGATCGCTCGGCATCAAAACGGTGGTTGCGATGTCGCCTTCGACCATGTCAACGTGATGCTGTCGATGTATCTGTTCTTTTTTTCTGCTCATTTTCGCTCCAAAAATTGATTAATCCTTGATTGATTACGACTCGGCCTGGTTGACTGCCAAATCGAGAGAATGTGATTTTTTGGGATTCTTCACCCTCAGGCTCAAACCCACCAGGCTGGCCAAACCCAATCCTCCCGCCAGCCAAAAGTCGGTTGCATACCCCAAATTTTCGGCAATAAAACCACCCAGGGTCGGCACGATGCTCGACAAGGGTGTCAGTGAGATCATGCAAATAGCGGTATATAAAGGCACCAGGCGGTGAGGGCTGAATTCGTAAACGATATTGACAGTGGCAATCTGGAATCCGCAAATCATGGCGCCCACCAGGAAAAAGATCGCGTAATATGTGAACAGCGAGGGGTAGAAGATCGCCATGAACGCCCCAATGATTCCCGCCAGTGCCGAAAGTTTAACTACATCCAGGAAACCGCGCCGGTCTCCCAGCCAACCCCACAAAGGATTCAGTATTGCCTCGGAAAAGGACATGATGGTGGTGAAAATCCCCACCTGCCCCGCATTCAACGCCAACTGTTCCAGGGCCGACAGCGTGTAGTAAGGAGTGGCGATTTCCAGAATGACCATCAAACCGCGCCAGGTAAGATAACTGACGAAATTTTTGTCAGCAAATACACTGGAGTATGACCCCTCGCTGGCAGCGGCATCATTGAAATATGCATCCGGTGGAACAACCTCGCGCCAGGAAAGGATAGCCATCAGCGAGATCATCGAAGCTGCAAAAGAAATCCCAAGAATAACCGGTATCGCATGTTGAAACGGATAACGGTCCAGCAAGTAAGAAAGCAGCCATCCCAATCCCAATCCCAACAATCCACCCATGAAGTTGGAAATACCAAAAAGGAAACCGCGCCTGCGCGGGATCGCCTTGCCCAAGAAATCAGCCCAAGCTGGAAAATAAAAACCGCTGGCCACATTCTGCAACGCATACATCAAGAAAAACAGGAAGAGGAAGAGTGTGGAGGAAACCGCCAGCTTCGGCTGCAAGTATGCCAGGATAAACATTCCCAGGATTCCAATGCGCTGGATGGAGGCAGCCGTGACCAGATATTTTTTGCGTTCCCGCCGGTTTTTCAGGAATTTGGCCATGAAAATTTGGGGCAGCGTTGACCCCACCAGGTAAACGGTGGGGATCAGTCCAATTACCACTTTAGACGCGGTGAACTTGCCGACATAAAACGGCAAAATGGTATAGGGGGACAAGCCCATAAAGATGAAAAAAAAGACCATGTTGTCCAACGCCAACCAGAAAAAATTCCATTTATAGTTGGCTTCGACTTTGGCGTTGTATTCTTCAATGGACATTGTCATTTTCATTTGATTATTATTTATGGTTTGCCAGGATCACTGCCGCGTCCAGCGCGATCAGAGTTTCCAATTTAATGGCGTTCTTCAGTTCTTCATCACTGATCATGGCATCGGGGAAAAGATGATGGCCAACCGGGGTCAGGATCGTGCCGCCGCGGCATTTCCGCGCGGTGGTCAGGGTGAACAGGGTCGAAGATTCATTTTCAGTTGAAAGCACGTTGCTATCGATCCAGGGCTGATCCAATTTCAGGTAATCGCCATTGGCCAAAATACTCTCAGCGTAAAAAGCATCGTGGGCGCGGACGATACCGACGTGCGGCTTTACGTTGCGCTGCTCGGCAGCCTTGACCATGGCTTCCAGCATGAACAGGTCGGCAACCGCCGGATATTCCAGAGGAAAATATTCACGGCTGGTGCCGTCGCCGCGTACAGCAGCAGTGGCGATAATGATGTCGCCCAATTTCACGTATTTCTGCAGAGCGCCGCAAGTGCCGATGCGCAGGAAATTCTTTGCTCCGACATGGATCAATTCCTCAACCGCAATCGCCAGCGCCGGGCAGCCGATACCCGTGGAGGTGACGCTCACGGGTATCCCCTTATACGTGCCGGTGTAAGTAATGTACTGCCGCTTGTGGGCAACCAACTTCGCGTCGTCAAACAGCTCGGCGATGAATTTGGCGCGGTGGACATCGCCCGGCAAAAACACAGTCTCAGCGACATCACCGGGAAGCAAATCGATATGGTGTTGTTTTTCCATTTTATTAACCTCTATCCTAATTTACGCCAATCCGCGTTCGTGCAGCAATTTTGCAGCTTCGATACCGGCCATGATCATTTTGCGGATATTTTCTTCTTCATGGATTTTTTCATCATGGTCTTCCAGAATGGAATAACCGCCTGCCAGGATTGTTCCCCCGCGCACACCATGCATGCTGCAAATGGTAAACAATGTCGAAGATTCATTTTCCAACGCCAACACGCCCAAGTCGACCCACGGCTGCAGGCGTTTGCGGAAATCGCCCAACGCCCAGGGAGATTCCAGGTAGAAAGCGTCATGCGTTCGCACGATACCCAGATGATAGGGCAATCCCAGTTTTTCACAGGCGTCGATAAGGGCGCGCACGACGCGGTAATCGGCAACAGCGGGATATTCCATTGAGATAAGTTCCTCGCTGGTGTGTTCTCCACGCACCGCGCCGGTGGCAATGATCATATCGCCGGGTTTAATGTTGGCTTGGATTGCGCCGCATGTGCCGATACGGATGACGTTTTGCGCCCCGATACGGATCAATTCCTCAACGCCAATCGCAGTCGGCGGGCAGCCCAAACCGGTGCTGGTGCAACTGATCGGCACGCCATCTTTCTTGCCGGTGTAAGTGATGTATTCGCGTTTTTCTGCCACTTTGGTTGCTTCATCCATCAAACTGGCGAACAATTCCACCCGACCAGGATCGCCGGGGATCAATACCGTGGATGCGATATCTCCTTTCGCCATATCGATATGGTGTTGTTTCTCACTGTGAATATCTTGACTTCCCATGCTTGCTCCTTTTTGTTGGTAACATGAATTAAACAAATGACCGGGGTCATTTATTGCGAGAAGGCCATCATATTGGAGGGGCCAGCCTTACTTAAATTCGCCAGACTTCGTGCCAGCGATAAATATAGTGCGGGGATTTTACGGAACGATAATAGAGGTAAAGCGGGTTTGATCTTGCTAATTGGTAAGAAATTTTCTTATTCATCCGGTTTTTCTTGAATTCACAACTCACAATAGGCAATATAAATCCACATTTCTATCTTATCGTATCTCAGGGTTGATGTCAAGATGTATTAACCAGTTATTTAAATTTGCAGCCCGGCTTCTTCCGGGCTGCTGAATATTGAGTACTTTTCTCTATACTAGTAACTTTTCGATCAAATCAAGAAATGCGGGAGTATCAACCTTGAACAGAACCTTGGCGGGCGCGATGGCATCATCCGCTTTATATCGACGATTCGCCTTCAGATCCTCGTACCATTTGCCGGTGGGAACCGGCAGCGATTGGCCCATGCAGGAACCTTCCACTTCAACGAATAAAGGTAATTCCTCAAGCGTAAAAATATCGGGGGCCAATAAAAAAGCAGCAGCCAGGGCATCCGGAAAATCCACGCGGTCATAAACGCCGAATGTTTTCAAAAAATCCTGGAAGAAAGGCAACGCTCCGGCGATGTAGGGCGCCAGGGCTTTATCGGCTTTGCACACTTTATCCAAAAGCGCTTGGGGTACCATACCGAAAGAGCACACATCCAAACCTGCCAATACCACCGGCCAACCCGCGCTCATGACGATTTGAGCAGCATGCGGGTCGTGGAAGAAGTTGGCTTCGGCTGCGGGGGTGATATTGCCGGGACAGCGCACCGCGCCGCCCATGATCACAACTTCTTTCACCAATTCAGCAATTTTGGGTTCAATCAGGTAAGCCATCGCCACATTGGTCAACGGACCGATTGGGAGCAAAGTGATCTCGTTAGGATTTGCCAGTATGATATCAATGATGGCTTGCGGAGCACGCGAGGGATATTCCGGCATGCGCGGTTCCGGCAACGGCATATCCCCCATTCCATTGGCGCCATGCACAAAGGGGGATGTGTCGAGGGGAACAACCAGCGGGTAGCTGGCGCCGCGGGCAACCGGCAGATGGGTTTTTCCGGCAGCTTCCATTAAAATTCTGGCATTGCGGGTGGTCTGGGCTACGTCGACGTTGCCAAAAATGGTTGAGACTCCGACAACCTCCACCTTATCCTTTGCCTCGAATAACATAGCAATTGCGAAAGTATCGTCGACTCCGGGATCTGTGTCTATCCAGACTTTTTTCATGCTTCCTCCATAACGGTATTGATAACGGGATGATAATTATTCCACAGAATGCGCATCGAATAAAAAGTCATTGCCAGAATTTTGGAATGTGTCCGCGTAATGATTTGATTTATTCAACTGAAAGCGCGCAGCGAAATCCCAGGTTTCCCCAATAATATGCTTGTGGTCCATGCGAACGGATCGTGATCAGGTATTCGCCATTGCTGTAATTGCTTAGGAAACTTTGCCCGCGTATCACATGCTCGATGCCGCTATCCGGCCCGGTTGGGTTGTTTTCAGGGGATTCTAGATAATAAGAGGGATCATAAAAATCGCTTACCCACTCGGATACGTTGCCGGCCAAATCCAGCACGCCATACGGGCTGGCGCCCAACGGGAAAGCATCCACGGGGGAAATACCCTGCTCATAGATCGTCCTATCCACATCCGAATTGGCATAACCAAAATTAACATAATCATTATTGGGTTTTTCGGTGCCCCACGGGTACATCAATCCATCCTCGCCGCGGGCGGCTTTTTCCCATTCTGCTTCAGTGGGCAAGCGCCGCCCGGCCCATCCGCAATACGCATTTGCCATATCCCAATTCACGTATACGATCGGATAATCGGCAAAGGCAGGATCTTCGTACATCGGCCAAAATTGTTCAGCGTTATACTCGCCGGGAGGAGCCGGTTCAACACAAACTCCGGCCACCACGCATTTTTGATATTGCGCCATTGTGACCTCGGTTTGATCGATCCAATATGCGTCCAGGTAAACCTGGTGAGATGGCTCACTGTCGGAAATGTCAAAACCCAGTTCTACCCAGGGAATATCTTCTTTTAATTTTTGCAGCAAATGATCCGATCCGCCCATATCCAATTCGCCGGCAGGCACGTACATTAACTGCATTCCGTCCAATCCAGCCATGGCTGACCCAACTCCCAACGTTACAGTCGGTTCAGGAAGCGAAGCCTCGGCAGTTGGCGGAACTTGCATTTCAGTTGTTGTTGTCTCAGTTTCGGGAGCAGCCGTTGAACAAGCTGCCAAGCATAAAGTCAAAATTACAATAAAATACTTGTTTTTTCGCAAGCGTTGGATCATCTTCTGCCTCGGCGTTTGAATTTTATATATGCTACCAGATGATACCCTACTCTTTTCATTAATTAATAACGGATTACCTGGCCGTTTTAACTCAAGTGTTTTTTCTGTAATATGCGCCCAATTCCGCGGTTAAAGCTTGTCTGGCATTATCATCGATAAATGATGCATTGATGGCATTGAGTGAAATTTTCACCAGCTCTTCTTTAGTCAGGCTAAGTGCTTCCTGGGCTGCAAGAAAATTCTCATTCATATAACCCCCAAAATAAGCGGGGTCGTCTGAATTTATGGTCACGCAAACACCCATTTGCAGCATCCGGTGAAGGTTGTGCTCGTTCATCGTTTGAAAGACACGCAATTTTATATTGGAAAGCGGGCATACAGTCAGGGGGATTTGCTCTCTGATCAGATATTGGATTAATTCAGGATCATCCGTAGAACGTACGCCATGATCGATGCGTCTGGATTTTAATAACTTCAGGGCTTCCCACACATATTCGGAGGGGCCTTCCTCTCCTGCATGCGCAACCGGCAAGAAACCTAACGCATCGGCCTGTTCATACACCTTCTGAAACAAGGACGGCGGACGGCCTTGCTCGGAAGAATCCAGTCCAACCCCAATAATCCAATCCTTGAATGGTCTGGCTTCCTCCAGGGTATTCAGTGCCTCTTCAGGACTCAGATGGCGCAGGAAGCACATGATCAATCGGGAGCTGAAACCCAATTTTTGTTCAGCGTCTTCCTGAGCTCTCCTCAACCCGCTGATCACGGTTTTAAACGAGACGCCCCTTGCCGTATGGGTCTGCGGGTCAAAAAAGATTTCAGCGTGCCGCACATTCTGGGAATGGGCTTTGGAGAAATACGCCCAAGCCAGGTCGTAGAAATCCTGCTCGTTCTGCAGCACTTGCGCGCCCTGGTAATAGATATCCAGAAAGGATTGTAGATTATTGAACTGATAAGCCTTGCGCACTTCTTCAATTGTTTTAAGTGGAAGCTGAACATGGTTGCGTTCCGCCAGTTTAAACATCAACTCCGGTTCGAGCGTGCCCTCAATATGCAGGTGCAATTCAACTTTCGGAAGTCCTTCAATAAACCTTTGCATGGCGCCTCCCATCTTTGTTTTTTTTCACGTGGTTCCGGTTTTGCATATTAAACATTATTTATCACCGAAAGTAAACAAGAAGGAAATCACTTCTTTATCCCCTCAGTTTATCTTTTGAACACAAAGGATTACTTCTTTGCGAAAAAAAATCCCCCGCTTTTTTGCGGGGGATTGGTGTTTTTAGAACATGTGGAATATCGCAATGATTGGGGCAAAGAGTGATGAAACCAGCGACATAACCGTGATCAATGTGTTCAATGAAGGGCCGGCAGTATCTTTGAATGGATCGCCAACCGTATCACCGACCACGCCAGCCTTGTGCGCTTCGGAACCTACGCCGCCATATTGGCCGGTCTCGATGTATTTCTTGGAATTGTCCCACAATCCACCGGCATTGGCCATGAACAGCGCGAAGATCACGCCGGTGAAAATTGAACCACCCAGAAAACCGCCCAAAGCATCCGGGCCGAGAATGAAGCCAACCAATAAAGGTAAACCGACTGCCAGGAAAGCCGGCAGGATCAAAGAGGATAAAGCACCTTCAGCGGCCAGACTAACACACCTTTTGTAATCGGGCAGCACCTTTCCAGCCAAAATTCCGGGATCTTCACGAAACTGGCGGCGGATTTCCTCGATCATATCGAAAGCGTTGTGGGTGACCGAAAGCATGGTCAACGCACTGAAAATCGGCGGGGTCATGGCGCCCAGCAGCACGCCGGCAACCACCAGCGGGCTGCGCAGGCTGATATTCAATTCCAGGCCGCGCGCTTCGATCACTTCGGCATACGCCGCAAACAACGCCAGCACCGTCAAAGCGGCGGCGCTGATGGAGAATCCTTTGGTGATCGCTTTGGCAGTGTTGCCAGCCGAGTCGAGCACGTCGGCTTTTTCGATCACGTCATATTCCATGCCGGCCATTTCAGCGATACCGCGGGCATTATCCACAATAGGCCCATAAGCATCGGATGAAACGATCATGCCGCTGATCGCCAGCATACCCACAGCCGCAATGCCGATGCCGTAAATACCGGAAATAACGCCGCTGGCATCCGCGACATGGTAGGCGATCAACATGGCAATTACGATGCCGATGACTGAAGGCAAGATACTGAGTAATCCATAGCTGAAACCGGTGATGATGGTTATCGCCGCGCCGGAATTGGAGACTTTGGCGGTTTCTTTGACAGGTTTGAAATCCTCGGAGGTGAAGAATTCAGTGGTGAACCCGATAACCACGCCCGTAATCAAACCAACCAGGGCAGCCCAAAATGCGCTCATGTCGTATCCGCCGGTGATCACCAGAACCGCAATCATCACGCCGAAAATGACACACGTAAATACAGTGCCAAAGTTTAGCGCATCGCCCGGTTTGCCGTTTTTCCCAACGCGTACAAACTGGATACCGATCAAAGAGGCGAAAATACCGAGAATGCACAGGATCAAGGGAAAAACGGTATATTTCTGTCCAATTTCACCACCCATGGCAGCGCCCAACAACATGGCAGCCACAGTGCTGGCAACATAGCTGTCGAAGATGTCGGCTCCCATACCAGCCACGTCACCAACGTTATCGCCAACATTATCGGCAACCACCGCCGGATTGCGGGGATCGTCCTCAGGAATACCTACTTCTACTTTTCCGACCAGGTCAGCCGCAATGTCAGCCGTTTTGGTGTAGATGCCGCCGCCGGCTTTGGCCAGCAGCGCCAATGTAGACGCTCCAAAGCTGAATCCCAGTACCACTTCAGCATCTCCGGTAAGTAAATAGATCACGCTCATGCCAATGACTGCCAAACCAACCATTGCCAGGCCCATAACGGAACCGGCAAAAAAAGCAACCTTGAACCCTTTATTCAGATGTTCCGATACTGCAACTGCGCTGCGGACATTGGCTTGAACGGCTACAGTCATACCCATATAACCTGCAATGGCGGAACAGACGGCGCCGAATACGAATACCAGGGCCATCTGAATTCCATTGGCGGGATTGAAATCGACATGGCTGCTGCCAATTTGAGTCATATTAAAACTGAATACAATGGCAATAACCAGGCCCAAAATGACCGCAACCAAAGTCAACGCGCTATAGAGACGTTTGAGATACGATGCTGCACCTTCCCGAATCCACCCTGCCACCTGTTGGGCTTTCTCTGAACCGGCATCCTGTCGCATAACCCAGAAATAGAGATAAATTGCCACGCCGACTGAAAGTAAACCCGACACAATTCCTACATACAACCAAGTTTGAGCCATATAAATACCTCTTTCGAATAAGAAGTTTTGTCTTAAGCCATACTTCACCCATCTGGAATAACCAGCAAAATTAAGAACATCTCGATGGAAGTCGATTGATTAGCTACTTGCTATTTTTTCAACTCGTGGCTGATCGCCACCACCGGTAATATTTATCCACCAGGGTTTTTTCGTCCGGTAACGGGAAATACAGCAATGTCTTTGAATTGCCGACGAAAAATCCATTTTTAATCATCCTGAATGGCAGAATTCCCGACGGAAGCCGATCAACCATTTTTGTATTAATTGCTTTTGTTCGGATACCTTTCAGACAGCCACGAATATGTTCGATATTGGCATAAGGAAGATCACCCACTTCAGCATTCACGGGATCCTTCGCCAGATCATCCAGCCGTAACTCGGTGAAACATATCGCCGGTAATTTGATCAGGCTGGTTGGGTTCTTGACGATCAGTTCATAGAATGCCTGCGGGCCAAGTGTACTGACGACTAACGGGGTTACCGGAGAGACTTCGCGATATAAATGCAATTCATCTCCGGTGGTAGGAAATTGAGCACTGGGTTCAATTCCAAGGGTGCGTCCGTCCTGGGTGGTCAGGTTGAGACGTTGTATTGAATCTAACGGAATATTTTCCAGCACACGATAAACTGAGATATAAATCGAGCGTTTAGGAGATCCATCTTCATGCGGGACACAGCGCTTGATTGCTTCGTCCACTTGAAAGCCACTTCCGCGAAATTGCGGATCGATTTCAAAAAAAATCGCTTGTCCTCGCGACTTTTTTTCCGACCCGACTGCATAGTAAGCACCAAATTCTTCCGGAGAAAGCATGGAAGCGATCAGTGCCTCAGGGATAAGGGATAAATATAAGTGAACAGCCATGTTAAACCTCCTTTCTGTTAAATATAGACTATTTCTGGAATTAAGACAAATTGTGAGCATTATACTCCCAAATTTATTTAATATTTTTCGCTTTACGCAGGATTTAGGTAAATAGGGAAATTACTTGAATGTTGATTCAAACAAATCTGTGGGTTTTAAAAAAAACAAGACCAATACCCGGTTGGTTTTTTGTGTTTTTTATTTAAATGGTTCGTGCTCAAGCTCAATGCCGCAGCTAGAGCATTGATGCCGGCGTGAGCACACTCAGGAATTCCCTCAGCAGCAATCGATAGGAAGGTTGGTATGCTTTTCTATAACTTTCTGAATGATGAACAGGCGGGAATTGATTGCGCTTTAACCAATTATCGAATGCGTCCACCTCATCAATCGGAAATTTAGTCCACTTCTTGTCATGGCAAATCTTTCCGAAAGTCTCCCAACTCGACTTCAGGTTATCCAAACTGCCCTCATATAGGGTAGTTGTCCAGTAGCTCAACGTTAACAGTTGAGTGATCTGCCCCTCGCGCGCTTTGAAAGGCGCCAGGTAAAACCGAACAATGCGCCCGTCCGGACGGATATTTTCCCAGATCGGCATGGAATCATCCGCTTTGACCGATTGCCATTCATTGGCCAGGTCGTCTTCGAAATCCTTGAATGAATCCTGAAAATGTTCCGAACCCATGGCGCCCTGGTAAAGCAATTTGTAAACATCCTGAACGCTCATCAGCGGATATCGATTGGCGTGTGTTACCAACAGCTTGAAAACTTCGGAGTTGGAACGCCAAAGATTGCCAAATTTCAGATCACCGATTATTACTGCCATGTTCATCTTCGAATCATAAAAAAATCGCCCGCATTCATTTTACATAATGTCGGGCGAAAATTTCAACTCGAAATGTCATTACTCAATCTGCGGGATTTAATTTCCCGGAGGTTGATATGGATGGTTTCCACAAAATGAACAGGATCACAGCAATCAAAGCAAGCGCAGCACCAAATATAAACGGGGCGGAGGGGCCAAAACCCCGCCATCCTCCGGTGCCTTCCCAGAGGATACCGGCAATCAGCGAAGCCGGAAAATCAATAATGCCGAGGATGGCATTATAGGTGCCGTAAGCTGTTCCACGTAATTCCTCGCTGACGAGGTCAGCCACCATGGCTTTGGCAGTGCCGTAAGCCATTCCGTAGTAAAGGCCGTAAACAACATATAACATCCAAATCTGCCAGGCCTGGCTGGCCAACCCAAAACCTAAATAGACCAAAGCATAAACAACCCAACCGCCGATGATCACATTGCGTCGTCCAATTCTATCGGAAAGCGACCCGGCCGGGGTTGAAACCAGCGTATACACCAAATTGAAAATTGCCAACAAGGCTAATATGCCCACTACGCTGATGCCTCTTTCCTGAGCGCGCAGGATCAGGAATGCGTCTGATGAATTACCCAGGTCGAAGATTCCAACGATGACCATGAACGTCATAAAGGGTTTCCCGAGGGACTTGAATGCGAATTTCGGCGCAGCCTGTTGGGAAGTCGGTTTTATTTCTTTTACACCGATAATCAATGCAATCACTGCAAGAAAAGCCGGAATCAGGCTTACCAAAACAATCGTTCGAAAGGTCGATCGCCCCAGCTCGAGGTTGGATGCCTGTGCCAGCCAAACCAGCAGCAGCGCAATCAAAAGCCCGATCATGGCGCCGGCGGTATCCGCCGCGCGGTGAAAACCGAAAGCCATCCCGCGCTTTTCTTTTGATATCGAATCCGCCACGAGCGCGTCGCGCGGCGCAGTGCGCACGCCCTTACCGACCCGATCCACCCAGCGTACACCCGCCACCCAACTCCAGGAATCGGCAAAATAGAAAAATGGTTTCGCCAGAGCAGACATGGCATAACCCGCGACAGCCAGCCATTTACGCGCGCGCAATTTATCCGAAAGCCATCCGGAGAAGATCTTGAGGATACTGGCGGTTGATTCGGCCACGCCTTCGATCATGCCGATGATATCCGTTTTCACTCCCAGGACATTTGAAAGAAACAGGGGTAAAACATTGATGACCATTTCGCTGGAAATGTCCATAAAAAAGCTGGTTAAACCAACTGCCCAAATATTGCGCGGAAGGTTTTTAACTTGATCTATATTCTTTTTAATCAACATGTTTGCTTTCCTCATTGATCTCTTTTGTCAATTCATTTGCTTGGTGTCTAGCTTTATCCAACAGCTCTTTTCCGTAGCTTGTTATTTCATAACACCTTCGCCGTTTTCCATTAACCACTGTAGCCTTGCTGGCCAGAAGATCATCTTTTTCCAGGTTATGCAATATGGGATATAGAGTCCCCGGCCCAACATCATATCCATGTCGAGCCAATTCAGTCATCAAGGCACTTCCATAAACGGATTCCTGGCTGGTATGAAACAAGATATGGATACGGATAAATCCGATAAATAAATCGCGTAAAATTTTTGTATTCATTTCTGATCTTTATATCGTATTGCGATATCGTTTCACGATATTATATCAAAATAAAGGCCATGTCAAGATCGCTGGGATAAAACTTTTTTAAATATTTCTCGTATTTCAAATATACATATTTGGTTAAGAAAGAAGGAGTTAACATGAAATTACTTATTCGTTGGTTGGTCACCAGCGCCGCATTGTTCGCCGCAGCCTACCTTGTTCCGGGTATTCGCGTGGAAGATCCCGAAGCCTGGAAGGTATATGTCATCATGGCTCTGGTTCTGGGTTTGGTGAACGCCCTGGTGCGGCCGCTGCTGAGCATTCTTTCCTGTCCGTTGATCATCCTAACCCTCGGGGTATTCATCCTGGTGATCAATGCAGTTTCTTTCCTGATTGCCGCCCGTGTCGCGGAATCACTGGGCATCGGTTTCTACGTCGATGGATTTGGAGCGGCTTTCCTGGGGTCGTTGGTGGTAAGCGCGGTTTCAGTTATTTTCAACCTGGCGCTTAAAGACTAAGATTTCGAGAAACACAAACCAGGAAGAATAATTATTCTTCCTGGTCATTTTTTAAAGCGACAGCCGGTAAACCTGGTAACGCTTGTACACTTGTGCGCCAATCCTCTCCGCCAGGGCGGGCGTGCGCGGATTATCATCCGAAGTGATGGAAAGATCCACCCATTCATAGCCGGCGGCTATCAAACGTTTGGCCATCTCCGCGAACAACAAGATGGCAATCCCCGTCCCCCAGTATTCAGGCAAAACCAGGACGCTTTTTATGGAAACGCTTTTTACTTTTTGGCGCGAGTACCAGGCAGCTTTCAGATAATCCCAGGGATATCGCAGCCCATTGAGATGAGCCAGGATCTCGTTCATGTTAGGAATTGCCGGGAAGAAGCCGACTGTTTTGCCGTGATCTTCGGCGAACAGAATCAACTCTGGATCCGCCAATTCGACAAAGGGCGCCATCAATTCCTGCAATGCTTCCGGCTGCCAGGGTTCAAAACCCGGCAAGTGTTTCAGGCAGGGGTTGATCAATTCATAAACAAGGTTGACCTCATCCTTCCAATGTGTCATGTCGGCCGAACGAATGGTGAATTGTTTTCTCTCCCGAACCCGGTCGGCGTACTGGATGATCTCTTCCAAATCGTTCAAACCGCTGGTCAGATCCCTGGCAAAAGCCAGGTTTTGACCCCGCGCCGGTTTGAATCCGTAATTCTCGATGTACCCCTGGTAATAATCAGCCGTATGGCCGCACATGATCGCCGGTTGGCGTTCCCTCCCCCCCACCAGAACGCCGTAGGCATCTTCATAATCGAGGTTGAATGGACCATATAGACTGTTTAAACCATGTTGTTTGGCCCAAAGCGAAGCGTGATCAAGCAAAGACCGGCCGACTTCTTCATCCTCTATGGATTCGTAAAAACCGAAGACACATTCCTTTTTATTCACTGCTTGATTGGCTTTATGGTCGATTGCAGTGCAGATGGTCCCCACCGGTCTGCCAGCCCTCCAGGCAATATAGCATTCTGCCGTTCCATGTTTAAAAAATGGGCCGCTGTCCGGATTCAACGCTTTCATGCGATCGGGCAGCAATGGCGGAACCCAAAGGGGGTCATCCCGGTAAATTTTCCATGGAAAAGTAGCGAACAGGCGTAATTCCCTGCGATTGGAAACCCGGCGGATGTCCAACGATTCCATGCTAAGCCTTTTCCCGCCGCGCTTCCAATTCCGCCACGAT
>CALGUJ010000183.1 GCA_937902055.1 uncultured Pelolinea sp. | reverse complement strand
GCGCGCACCGAACGCATGCGCCTGGGCGCGTTGATCACCCCCCTGCCGCGCCGTCGCCCCTGGAAAGTGGCTCGTGAAGCGCTCACGCTCGACCGGCTCTCCAACGGCCGCCTGATCCTGGGTGTAGGCCTCGGCAGCAGCGGCGGTTCTGAAGTAGAATGGGATAACTTCGGGGAAGAAATGGACCTCAAGAGGCGCGCGGGTATGCTGGATGAAGGGCTGGAGATCGTCAACGGTTTATGGAGCGGAGAACCCTTTGCCTTCGACGGCAAGTACTACCACGTCAAAACGAGCCATTTTCTACCCAAACCCGCGCAGCAGCCGCGTATCCCGGTTTGGGTGGCGGGCAATTGGCCGCATAAAGCGCCTTTCCGCCGCATGGCGCGCTGGGACGGCATGGTGCCGCAGACCAGCCCCGGCATCGATAACGATATGGGCGAGCTAAAGGAAGCCATCAATTTTACCCGCTCGCTGCGCGACCCGGCGCTGCCTTTCGACGTGGCCTACAGCTTGCCGCCCGTGCAGGCGGCCTCCAAAGCGGAAGCCTATGCTGAAATCGGAGTTACCTGGCTGCTGGTGCAGCTTTATCCGACCCATTTCGGAGCCGACTGGCAGGAAACCTGGCCGCTGGAAGCCATGCGGAAATTCATTGAAACCAACCCGCCAAAGTTGTAATGGGTTGAATATGCAGCATTTTTACTTCATAATATGATTGAGTAGGACGGGCGTAACTGGAGATTTTATTCTAAATTAATATAATAAAAGACCATTGAGGCTTTCATCGTTCTTAGATCGGGGTGAAAATGAAAAAATCTGGAACTATTCCTCAATCGATTGATGCCGCAATCACAAAGCCGGCACCAAAAACTGCGTACGAAAGCGTTACCAACCTAAAACGATCCCTGCGCGTCAACGATCGCTATCTTTTAAATTCCTTAATGAATAACCTTCCGGAACACATTTATTTCAAGGATTGCAACAGCCGGTTCATCCGGATATCAAAATCCCTGGCTGAAGCGTTTGGCCTGGATGATCCATCCGCAGCGATCGGTAAATCCGATTTCGATTTTTTCAGCCCGGAACATGCCCGGCGGGCTTTCCGTGATGAACAAAAAATCATACAGAGCGGTAAAACCATCAGCACGGAAGAAAGAGAAACCTGGCCTGATCGGCCGGATACCTGGGTGCTGACCACAAAATTGCCCCTTTATGGAGAGAACGGACAGATCATCGGAACCTATGGCATTTCGAGCGATATAACCGACCGCAAGATCGCTGAAGACAAGCTGCGCCTGCAATCGAAATCACTGCAAAAACAGATCCGCGAAATCAATATCCTGCACGACCAGCTCAAAGAACAGGCCAGCCGCGATGTATTGACCGGTTTATCCAACCGCAGGATGATGGAAGAAGTCTTGTCGCAGCAGCTTGCCCAATGCCGCGAGCTTGAGCTTCCATGCAGCATCTTTATCATCGATATCGATCATTTCAAGAATGTCAACGACGACTACGGTCACCTGCTGGGGGATGCCATGCTGGAAAAAATCGGCATGTGCATCAAGTCGCTAACGCGCGCGGATGATTTTTCCTGCCGCCTGGGCGGTGATGAAATTCTCCTGTCATTCAAGAATATGCCAGTACAGCAAGCTGTTAAGAAAGCACAATTCATGCGCAAAATGCTCGGCCAGCTTTATATTGCGAAAGGCAGCCAAAAAATATCAACCACGGTGTCCATCGGGATTGCCACTTTCCCCATTCATGGCGATTGCATCCATGCATTGATCGACCAGGCCGACGCCGCGTTATATCTGGCAAAAGAACGCGGGCGCGATCAGGTGGTACTGGCTTCGGAAATAGAAGCAGAGTTACCCAGCCCGAAGTAAATTCGTTTTCAGGATTGGCTTTTTTTCCTGCGCAGTTCGGCCTGCTGCATGCGGCGGTGACTGCCGTCGCAAAGCGGCTTTTGGCAGGATTTCCCGCAATTGCACAGCGTCACGCGGTTGCGTGTTTCAAAGGGTTTTCCATCCGAACGTTCGACCGGGATATTGCCGGTCACCCACAGCGAACCTTCGATCGGTCCGTCGGATGTGATCTCGGTGGTGGCCGCGATCTGCACCGGTAAATCGGGTTCGATGTCCGCTTCATCCGAACTCATGGCGTAGGTATATGTGCCCGAGGGGCAGCGCTCGATCATGGCGATGATCTCTGCGCGCACGGCCGGCTCGGCGGTTTGGTTCATCATCCGCCCAATGGTGGTTTTCCGGTTTCCGCAATAACCGGAAAGCATGCATAGATACCCGTCACGCTTCACCACCAATCCTTCGCCTTCCTGTACGAACTGGCGTTCCGCGGTTTTACCGATGGCCGCGGTTTCTTTCCCATCAAAGTTTTCTTCTACGTGAGAGCCGTCGCAAAAAGGCTTGTCCTTCGAATGGCCGCAGCGGCACAGGCTGTAATGGTCGCTCTGGTCTGATCTTGGCGTTTCGTATTCCTTTTCTCTCTTCCAGGTCAGCGGTTCGCCATATTCGGAGACAACCTGGGTTTTATGCACCAGGGGGACGTCTCCATAGACGCGGTAAGGGCCGTCAATTTCAATTTCAATTCGCGGATCTTGTCGGTTTTTTTTCACTTGATTTGTCATTTCTTGGCCATATTTAGATTTTTTAAGTTTAGATTCGAAATTATATCCTTTTAAAGTGTATGTCAGGATCGTGCGCTTTAAATGCTCTGATTCCAAACGATCTTATTCCGCTTTCTGGGGACGTGAGTTTTAGCATCCTTCTTTTTGGATAGCAAATTGACTAATTTAAAAAGTGAATTAATTAAAACAGAAAATGACATTTTCTATTGTCAAAGGTTAGTCATTGCTTTACAATTCATCTTGAAACAGGTTTTCAGAAATTTTTTCCTCATGGGAGTAACCATGCCCCAACCCAGAAATTATCTGGCTTTTGATCTCGGTGCGGAGAGCGGCCGCGCCATGCATGCAACCTTGCATGACGACAGGATGGAAATTCAGGAAATCCATCGCTTCATCAATCTGCCGGTGCGCCTGCCCGATGGTTTCCATTGGGATATCCTGCATATGTGGAGCGAGATCAAGAACGGCATGGCGAAAGCAGCCAGCAGCGGCTCCACGTTTTCCGGCGTCGGGTTGGATACCTGGGGAGTCGATTTTGGCTTGCTGGATAAGCACAATGCGCTGCTGGGAAATCCTTTCTATTATCGCGATTCACGCACGGATGGTATGGTCGAAGAAGCCTTAAAGAGAATGCCCCGCAAAGAGATCTTCCTGAAAACCGGCGCGCAATTTTCCAGTTTCAACACGCTCTTTCAATTGCTATCCATGTCCATCAACCAATCGCCGCTGTTTGAAATTGCTGAAACCTTCCTGACTATGCCGGATATATTCAATTTTTGGATGAGCGGAGTGGTCGGTAATGAATTCACCGACGCTACCACCACTCAGTGCCTGAATCCATTGACCCATGACTGGGACCGGGACGTTTTGAATGCCATGAATATTCCCTCCCGGTTCTTTCAAAAAGTCATTGAACCCGGTACGGTTCTGGGTCCGCTGCGAGGCGAGGTTGCCAGTGACACCCGACTGTCGGGCGTTACCGTTATCGCGCCTGCCTGCCACGATACGGGATCAGCAGTGGTGGCGGTGCCGATGCAGAATTCGGATTGCGCCTGGTTGAGCTCGGGTACCTGGTCAATCATCGGAGCAGAAATTTCGGCGCCGGATCTTTCCGAAAAAGCCCTGGCTTACAATTTTGCCAACGAAGGCAGCGTCTTTGGAAAATGGCGCCTGTTGAAAAATGTGGTCGGAATGTGGATTGTTCAGGAATGCCGCCGGTATTGGAAGAAACACGGCGAGGATTACTCGTATCAAGAGCTCACTCAAATGGCCTCCGAGGCGCAGCCTTTCATGGCCGTGATCAACCCGGATTACGAGCAATTCCTTTTCCCGGGCGAAATGCCGGGGAAAATCCAGAATTATTGCAAATCCAGCGGGCAGTCAGTTCCGCAAACCAAAGGCGAGATCCTGCGGGTCATCTTTGAAAGCCTGGCATTAAAATACCGCTTTGTGTTCACCCGTCTGGAGGAATTGGTTGAGAAGCAGTTGAACCCGCTCCACATCATCGGCGGCGGCAGCCAAAATCGCTTGCTGAATCAATTCACTGCCGATTGCACCGGCCGCTTGGTAGTCTCCGGTCCGGTGGAAGCCACCGCGATCGGCAATGTTTTAATGCAGGCAATCGCAATGGGGCATTTAAGCTCAATTGCAGAAGCGCGCGAATTGGTTCGTAAATCCTTCGCGGTCGAGTCTTTCACTCCGGGAAAACGCGATGAGTGGGATCGATCGTACCAAAAATTATTAAATCTTATGAAGAACGAAAGTGAAATCTGAAATGATCAATGCTCCTTATCCTGAATTAAACGAAGTCATAACTCACATCGGCCAGGCCGGAAAACATCTGGCAGATATTGAAGCTTGCGAAGGCGCCGCCGGTAACATTTCCGTGTGCATGCGGTGGCCAGTGGAAGTACGAAATTTTTTCCCGATCGCGAATCCATATGAACTCCCCCTGGCAGTTCCCGGATTGGCTGGGGCGACTGTGATCGTCAGCGGTTCGGGGCGCCGGCTGCGCGAGATCATCGACGACCCGGCTGCCAACGTCGCCGCGGTCGTGGTCGGTGAAAACGGTAAAAGCGGGACGATTTTCACCTCGCCCGCTTGCCGGTTCCAGCGGCCGACCAGCGAATTCAATTCGCACCTGGCCGTGCATCAGGACCAGATGCGCATTTCCGGCTCCAACTTCCTGGCGGTGATCCACGCGCAGCCGATCCATTTGACTTATCTGAGCCAGGTTCCACGTTATCGGGACGAGAAATATCTCAGCACCCACCTGCTGCGCTGGCAGCCGGAATCGATCGCTAACTTCCCAACCGGCATCGGCTTTCTGCCATTCGCTGTCCCCGGAACTTCCGACCTGATGGAAGGCAATATTCAATCTCTGCGGAATCACAACCTGGTGATCTGGGCAAAACATGGCGTGATGACTTTTTCGGATATTTCGGTCAAGCGCGCTGCTGACCGCATTGAATATGCCGAAACCGGCGCTAAATACGAATGCCTGAATCTCAGTCTGGGTGAAATCGGCGCCGGATTGACCGCTGAAGAAGTCCGTGAAATCTGCCAAATTTCAAAGATCGAACAAACCGTTTTTTAAGTCGTTCATAAAAGACCTAACTCTATGTGAAGAACTCGAGGAAACATGAATCGTCTTGAAGAAGTTCAATTCAAACATAACCAGATCAGAAACTTTCTCGATGAGCATCATTTTGACGGAATGCTCCTGGGAACCAATGCCAACTTCAGTTGGTTGACTGCCGGCGGTGACGATCATCTGGAGATCATTGAAAAAACCGGTTCAGCGATGATCTTTGCCACCAGGCAGCGTCTGACACTGGTTGCGGGCAATAATGAAATGCCGCGCCTGAAAAATGAGGCTTTAGGTGAGATTGAATCGTTATTCGACTTCGAAATGCCAGCCTGGTACGACCCGCGCGGCTCGGCGGATGCCGTGAGTAAACTGGCGGGCGGTATGAAAACTTGCGCGGATATCCCCTGGGATGGAACGTCATTCGAGAAAAATTCGATCGCGGAATTACGTTATATCATGACTGAAAATGAGATTTCCCGTTACCGCTGGCTGGGGCAGCATTCCGCGTCGGTCGTAGAAGCAGTGGCGCGGGAGATTGAACCCGGGATGAGCGAACACGAGATCGAAGCGCTCATGGCCGGCAAGCTTCTGGCTGAACAGATTTTTCCGGTCGTGTTATTGATCGCCACCGATGACCGCATCTTTAAATACCGCCATCCGATTCCCTCGGATAAAAAATTGGAGAAATTCGCTCATCTGATCTTGTGCGCCCGTCGCTGGGGATTGGTGATCACGTTCACCCGTTGCGTTCATTTCGGCAAAATCCCATCTGAACTGACTGGCAAGCAGGAAGCAGCCGCGTTTGTTGACGCAACCTTTATTTCGCAAACCCGCCCGGGTGCGGTTGCGGGCCGTATTCTGAACAATGCCAAAGCTGCCTATGCGCTCAAAGGTTATCCGGACGAGTGGCAAAACCATCATCAGGGCGGTTTGACCGGCTATGAACCGCGCGAATACGTTGCTTTTTCGGATTCCACCCAAACCGTCCAAAAGAACCAGGTTTTCGGCTGGAACCCGACCATCCAGGGCACAAAATCGGAAGATACCATTCTGGTAACGGATTCAACCCCCGAGATTTTGACCCAAACCAATCAGTGGCCCTATATCGATGTCGAAATCCAGGGCCAATCATATAAACGTCCGGCTATCCTGGAACGATAGCCGTTTCGTTTCTCCCTGCAAAAATACGTTCCGCTGGAACGTATTTTTGTTTTTATTAATCAGCAAAGGGAGAGCTTTTTCCCTCGAATGGGTTGCGGAAGTTATACACCGGTACGTCAGGGATGATCACCTGGTCTGGCTGCTGCATAACCCATAACACCGCCTCGGCAATCGTCTCCGGCGGGACAAAGCGCCCCAGGATTTCCGGCGTCAGTTTCGCTCCGGATGACGGCCAAAACGGCGTATTGGTC
>CALGUJ010000182.1 GCA_937902055.1 uncultured Pelolinea sp. | reverse complement strand
CGCGCTTCTGGGAGGCGAATTGCTTCAGGTGGATGAATTTGAATTACCCTATATAAAAGAAAAACGCGCGTTAGTGAAGATCGGCAAGCGCAGACTCTCTCCTTCGAAATACCCCCGCAAAGCCGGTTCGCCCTCTAAAAAGCCGCTAACCTGAGGTGGATTTTTCAACCCGCCCCTCGGCTACCTGCCAAACCTGGCAAGTTTTGGTGAAATCAGGGGCGAACAACTTCAAGTCCGTTGTCGTCAGGATTGCCTGCTCATCCAAACCCAGGCTGTTCAGTAGATCGGCTCGGCGCAATTCATCCAGTTCAGCCAGGGTTTCGTCCAGCAGCAGAACGGGCAATTCGCCGGATTTATCCTTCAACCATTGCGTTTCAGCGATTTTTAACGCCATCACGGCCGTGCGGATCTGCCCGCGCGAGCCGAACACACCCAGATCCATATTATTGGAAAAGAACCGGATTTCGTCGCGATGCGGCCCAATGGTTGTTACACCGCGCCGGATCTCTTCCCGACGCAGCGTTTTTAGCCGCGCGAGAAAATGATCGCGGATTTCCGTATATCCCAATTGATCGCCTTGAGATTGACTGATGCCCAACGCCAACTGATGGCTGGCCTGATTTTCACCGTTATAAGAGGGCTGATAATCCAGGCAAATCTCCTCGCGGCTGCCGGTTAGACGCCTGAATTGCTCCCGGAAATATTTTTCAAAATCCGAGATGGATTTAATACGGGCTTCAATGATGGTGGCGCCGTTGGAGGCAATCATTTCATCCCAGTATGCCAATTGACCCTCATCTCCCCCTTTGTCAAATAACAATTTGAGCAGCGCATTACGGCGCGTCAATGCCGCCTGGTAATCGCTCAATGCCCGCACATAACCTGGATAAGCCTGAGAAAGTAACTGATCGATGTACTTTCGCCGCTCGTCCGGTCCATCTTCAAGGATGCGCGTCATTTGCGGCAAGAAGAGCACGGAATTAAAGAACCCCACTGCGTCGAACAACTTCTTTTTCACGCCGTCAATCAACACCTCTTTACGCAAGCGCCCCGACCCATTTTGCGCAGGATTCAGGATCAAGCGAATTTCAAGGGTATGGTTCTTGCCGGCTTTTTGAATCCCGCCGACAATGCGCCCAACCGGTATTTCATCCTTCAATGCTAAAAGGTTGATCGCTTCGCGGTCGCTGGATGCCAGCGGTGAAGTGAATATGGATAAAAAATGGATGGCTTCCAGAATGCTGGTTTTTCCCTGCGCGTTATTTCCGACCAATAAAGTTAATCGTTGGGGAAAATCCATCTCCAAACGTTTAAAAATTCGGTAATTGGATAGGGAAAGCGAGCGGATTTGCATGGCATTCGATGTTAGACGCTGCTGCCTTCTTCAATTTCTTCTGGTTGATACAGTTTCTCGGCGCGGTCAACGAACAATACGCCATTCAGATGATCGATTTCGTGCTGGAAGATGCGAGCCAACCATCCCTTGGCATGAATTTTTTGCTTTTTCCCCTGGCGATTCAACCCGGTGACTGTGATTTCCAGAGCGCGTTCCACCTCGCCAAACAGGTTCGGAACCGACAGGCAGCCTTCAATCCCCTTCACGGATTCCTGCGACATATGCGTGATCTCGGGATTTGCGACAACGAATATTTTTGGTTTGGCGTTCTCTTTTGAATCATCCAATGGGTATTCCACTACAATCCATCGCAGCGACACATTCACCTGCGGAGCCGCCAATCCGACTCCCGGTTCATCATGCAGGGTGTCGATCATATCCTCAATTAATTTTTGGGCGTCCTTACCGAAATCGGTCACTTTGTGCGCTTGTTTACGCAGAATTGGCTCCGGTAATTTCACCACCTCGCGAATTGCCATTAACTCTTATACCTTTCAACTTCTACTTAATTTATAGCATTTTACTCTGATTTATCTAATTTACTCGAGCCGGAAGGATCATCCGGATGATCCTTATTGAACTGCTGATAGGTATCCATCCATTCCGCCATTTGCCGGCGCTGTTCTAAAAGGTTGGCTTGCTTTTCGATCAAGTTTGCCTGTTCCAAATAACAGAATAAAGTCTGCTGGACCTTTAACGGATGAGGGATATTGTTGAAAGTAAAATCCTCGTTTCCCACTTTTATGTAAACTGTTCCGATATCGAAAATGATTCCGATTAAACCCTGGCGTTGGTAGCGGATGGACTGAATACTCTCCAGAGGCGCCGTGCGCTTGTCTTCCATACCCAGCGGGTGGCGATACACATCGATGATCTGTTCCGGTGTGATGATGTATTGATCGTTGCGCCAGTCGATGAACTGATAAATCCACCAGCCTGCCACCGCTGCGATCAGGATTGAAACCAAACCCCTGGCTATCGCATTTTGCATCGCAGTCGGAAAATTGGTTGATAAAAGGATGGTGGTCAGGATGGATCCCGGGACCATCAAGAAAGGCAGGATTGTCTTGCGCAGCAGGAAAAGCCAATGGGTATGATAGACAATGGTCTTCCCACCGAAACGATCCCGGCCAATCGTTCGTTCATCAGAATTTTCTTCTACCGGCTGACCAACATTGAGGCCCCGTCGATTGCGCAGTAAATTCTCAAAATCCTGTTTTTCTTCGAGGTAATGGTCTTCATGAGCCCGCTCGGTCAGGTGTTCCAATAACTTCTGGGCGCTTGCAATCTGCGGCAAATTTCGCAATTCCAAAATTCCGGTGAAGGTTTTGATAGCCAGGTCGCCAAATCCATACTGCCTTCCCAAGATATTGGCCTGGCTGGTAAAGCTGACAACAGCATCCAGGGGCGTTTCTTCCCGGCTCTCATATAAAAATAGTTTGCGGTCAAAATTGATCACGCGCCGATTGGTGAAGACAAACACGTGATTCAACCATTCAATAATACTCCAGGCAAGCCAAATGAAATACGTTGCGAAAATTGTTAGCAATGCCCAAAAGGTAAAATTGGAGGAGAGAATGTTGACCGACGCCAGATATTGCACAGTACTGGCGGCTAAAATCGCAACAAAGAAAAAGAAACATGCACGCGTGATTAAAAATATCTTGTGAGGCTGCCCCACAAAATACACAGTCTCGTTTTCCAAATCAAAATTCTGCTGCCTGGTAAGCAAATTTGCATACGTATCGGAAAGGAATTGGAAGTGCTTGCGTAAATCCGAATTTTGTTGGATGAATCGGGTCAAAACTGGCAAGGCAATGCGGATCAACAAAGTGTCTTCCATAGCCCTTGCAGTAGTTCGACGGTTGTTTTTTTCGGAAAGGACATCTTCACCAAATAAATCGCCTGCGCGCAAGACGTTTTTCCTTTGAATAGAATGGCCGATTTCCTTGATCACTTCGACCTGTCCTTCAAATACCACATAAAGATATTTAGCGGCAGCGCCTTCATGGTAGATCACGTCAGACCGCTTAAAAAAAACCACCTCTGCCCGATCGGCTAATGCGGCAACTTGATTACTTCCGGCAAAATTGAACGGGAATGTTCTCCCAAGGCTTTTGATCAAATTTTCCCGATTAACGATCATAACGATAAGTATAACGTATCCATTTATTGGAGTGATAAAATCAATACTTAGCGCTTCTGGTAAAATTGGGGCGCTCTTCAAACAAGGAGATTTTATTTTTGAAAATTAGCCGCATCAATCTTATACGATGGATCTCTATCGGCTTGATTGTCCTTTCCGCTGTCTTGTTGGTCATGTCTCTTATCCAGTACAGCCGCCTGAGGGCTGGTTTTCCCTCCGGTACAAAAATTGCCGGTATCACTGTTGGCGGTTTAGATCAGGAAGAAGCCGCCGAACGGGTCAACCAGGCCTATAACACTGCTATCGAACTCGCGTATAAAGACCAATTTTTTCAAGTCAAGCCCTCGCAGATCGGATTCGAGCTGGATATCGAGTCGATGGTTGCCGCCGCGGACAAACAGCGCGTGCAATCGCCTTTCTGGTCGGGTTATTGGAACTACCTGTGGAATCGCGCTCCACTCGCCAATGATACTCCCCTGGTTGCAAGCATCGACGAAAACCGTCTACGCCTGTACTTGATGGACGAAGTTGCTGCGCGGTACGATCAGGTCCCGGAAGCTTCCATCCCCCTGGCCGGAACGATCAACTTTCAATACGGGAAACCCGGTTATGTCCTTGATGTCGAGAAATCGCTGGCCATGGTCGAGAAAGCATTGCGTTCACCCTTTGAGCGGACAGCGGCACTGGTCATCAATGAAGTTGCTCCTTCCCGACCGTCGCTGAAGAACCTGGAAATCCTGATCAAACAAATCCTGGATAAATCCAAGTTCGATGGGTTGACTGAGGTCTACATTCTTGATTTGGAAAACCGCGAGGAAATCAATTTCGCTTACGAAAATGCAACCGACATCGATCCGGGCATCGCTTTTTCCGCCTGGAGCACCATCAAGATACCCATCATGGTATCCGTCTTTGAAGCGCTGGACGAACCCACACCCCAATATGCGCAGACATTATTGGAGCAGACCATCGAGATTTCCGAAGATACGCCGGCCGACACGCTCATGCAGACCTACCTCGACCCCAATCTTGGCCCGATCATGATGACTGAAAATATGCAGAAGCTGGGACTGGAAAATACTTTCATGGCTGGCTATTTTTATTACGGCGCTCCCCTCTTGCAGCGCTACATCACGCCCGCCAACCAACGTTTGGATTACGATACCGGGCCTGATATTTATAACCAAACCACAACTTCCGATTTGGGTATGATTTTGGATGATATCTATCAGTGCGCCCAAAATGGCGGCGGGACTTTCGCGGCGGTTTTCCCCGGCAGGATCACCCAATCCGAATGTCAAAAAATGATCACCTATCTCTCGCTGAACAAGATTGGTCAACTCCTGGATGCCACCCTCCCCGATGGCATTCAAATCGCCCATAAACATGGCTGGGTTGCCGAGACGGACGGCGTGATCCACACCATGCTGGATGCGGGTATCGTTTATTCGCCGGGGGGTGATTACATCATCGTGGTTGCCATGTACCAACCGACGCAACTGATTTTCGACATCGGCAACTACCTTTTCGGACAGATCTCGCGGGCAACATACAATTATTTTGATATCCAGGAACAATAAAAGCATCCATAGCAAAAGGAAGCGACCTCATGGCAGTAGATCGCCACTTCGCTTTGCTCCACTCCTCACGAAATCCCGAATTGTTTTCGCGAACCCTGCGCCAGCAGGGTGAAGCGATCTCATGGACGGAGATCGCCACGTCGCCTGTCGTCAGCAAAGCCTAGGCTCCGCTCCTCGCGAAATTTCGATTTGTTTTCGCGAACTTGTGATTGTGGCAAAGTAAAAACGCTATTGCTTTTTCGGGAAAATGATCCGAATCAATGGCAGCGTTGCCAGGTTCAATACCGCCAAAATAAGGAATGTGGCGTTATACCCCAACGCATCCGACATCACGCCCGTCACGCCCAACCCAATCCCGGTGCCAATATTGGCAATCGCCATCAGGATTGAGAACATGGTGGCGGCGATACGTCCGTCCGTTACGCGCATGGAAATGGCGAAAAACACCGTTTCATAGAAGCCAAAGGCCAAGCCAAAGATGAAGATCAAGAGCAAGGCCATCCAGGGAGCGATAATGGCTGCCAGTAAAGCCACCGAGATCATCGAGATCATCAAAGCCGTCTGTACCGAACGTTTTTGGCCAATCTTGTCGGTGATCCTCCCCCCGAACACGCTGCCGAGCACAATTCCCAGGCTCAACACGGTTGAGATAAAACCGGCTGTGGAATAATTAATTGAGAATTTTTCCACCAGAGATGGATTGACGATCTGGTTGGCGCCATAAATAATCAATGAATACAACGCGCCTATAATACCCAGAGAGATTACGCTTGGCTTTCTAAAGCTGCTGAAAGCGCCCCAATCAAAAGTCCGTTCCGGCGTGCGCTGGACTTCGCGGGCGAAGAAAACAAAAGGCAGAGGCATCAATGAGACGAGCGCCAGGAAATAAAAACCCAGGCGCCAGGAGGTATTTTGAACAATCAAGCCAAGCAGGCTGGAAACCACCACCATCCCAGCCGCGCGTCCGCCGCCCATGAAACCCTGAATGATGCCTTCTTCATCCCGCGCCGTCGTATCCAGCGCCAGGCCATCCGTGCAGGTATCATATAAAGCCATGCCCAGGACAGTAATAAATGCCATACCGGCGTATGCCCAAAATTCCTTGCCAGGATTAATGGTTGGAATCAGGGTCAGACAAATGGTCTGGATAGCCAATCCTAAAATAATATAGGGCTTGCGATGGCCCAATCCGAAGAAATTGACCTTGTCGCTCAACATTCCCAGAAATATTTTGATCACGAATGGGATCATGGCAATCGTGCCGATAATACCCACCTGGCCCATATCCAGTCCAAAGGATTGCAGGTAGAGCGAGTTCAGCGAAGTGAAATAACTCATGATCGCCCCCTCCGCAAAATACAGTAATGCGAACATGGTATAGCGCTGCGCTTTCGACATTGCTCCTCCCGGTATTGTTGATAGCTAGATGAATGTTAAAATTTGCGGCTCGTTGTTTGTGATAACAATCGTATCCTCGAATTGTGCGGATAATGAACCATCAGCGGTTTCGACCGACCATTGGTCATTCATTAAAATAGTATCCGGTTTGCCGATATTGATCATCGGCTCGATATTCAAGATCATGCCCTCTTTCAGAACCGGCCCCCGGTCGGCTGGGCCGATATGCGGTACAAAGGGATCCTCCCACAAGTTGCGTCCGATACCATGGCCCCCATATTCACGTACTACAGAATATCCTTTACTTTCCGCGAAAGCCTGGATCGCCGCTCCAATCGCGCCGAGGCGGTTCCCTGCCATTGCCGCTGCGATGCCCTTCTTCAACGCCTCGCGCGTTGCCTCTACCAGGCGGTGTGTTTCGGGCGCCACCTGCCCGATCTCAAAAGTACGGCACATATCACCGCACCAACCCTTATACCTCAGGCCGATATCGATCCCTACGATATCGCCTTCCTTCAATTCGCGTTTGTCCGGGATACCGTGGCAGATTTGCTGGTTGACCGAAGCGCAAATTACGCCCGGGAATGGCCGTTGATGCGGTAATTGACGGATGCCTTTGTAAAGCGTTTCCGCCCCATGCTTGCGGATGAATTTTTCCGCTACCTGATCGATATCGCACAAGGCCGCTCCTGGTTTTACCAACGGCTCAATTTCGATGAATGTTCGGGCCACGATCTGTCCGGCTGCTTTCAGCGCGTCTATCTCGTGTTGGTTCTTGATTTGGATCAATCTCTACTCCTCTAAGCGCCGTGGGAATTTTTTCCACGTAAATTAAGCATACAAATTTTCTCCATAAAGGAATGATTATACTCTCACTCATTTTTAGGAGGTAAAGTGAAAGACAGATTTCTCCGATGATAAAATTCTGATATTCGCTGGCGCTATTTCCCGTATAATATGAATCTTAGTATATGCTAAGCGTGAAGCCATGACTGACAAAAATCCCACCCCGACAATCGAAGATTACCTGGGAATCATCTATACCCTGCAGCGCGATGGCGAGCAGGTGATCGGCGCCCGCTTGTCCGAGCTGCTGGAAGTTTCCCCTCCCACCGTCACCATCACGCTGCGGCGCATGCAGCGCGATGGCTGGATCGCCCTCACCCCCTCAAAGAAGATTGAATTGACTCCGGCAGGTGTGGAATCAGCCAAAGCCGTGATCCGCCGGCACATGCTGACAGAATGGATGCTCGCCAAGATCCTCAAGCTGCCCTGGTCAAAAGTACATGAAGAAGCACACAAGATCGAACATTCCATATCGGACACGGTGGAATTAGGATTGATCGACAAATTAAAGGATCCCTCCCAATGCCCGCATGGCAATCCCATGCCGGGGTTGGAATCGATGTCCGATAATTGGCAGCCGCTGGCTGAACGCGCGGTGGATGAGGTGGTGATTATCAAACGCATCCACGAATTTCTCGAAGACGATCCGCAATTGATGGGTTTTTTGGAAGCCAATAACGTTCTCCCTGGAGAAAAAGCCAGGATTCTTGAAAAATTGCCATTCAACAGTACCATGACACTTGAAATTAATTCAAAATCCGTGACGTTGGGTTATGAAATTGCGAAAAGCATTTACGTCGAAAAATGAGTTACTGATCGGAGGATGAAAAATGATCTATACGAGCAACCTGGGATTTCCACGGATTGGCGCCAACCGCGAATTGAAATTCGCTTTGGAAAAATATTGGAAAAACCAAATCACAGCACAAGAACTGCAGGAAACCGGCGCGGCTATCCAAAAGAAAAACTGGATTCTTCAAAAAGAATTGGGGATTGACTTCATTCCAAGCAATGATTTTTCCTTCTACGATCACGTCCTGGATACCAGTATCCTGCTGGGCGCGATTCTGGAACGCTTTTCAAGCGAACCTGATCTTAAGGACCTTGATCTTTATTTCGCCATGGCGCGCGGCGCCCGCTCCAAAGCCGGCCGGATTTTACCGGCCATGGAAATGACCAAATGGTTCAATACCAATTACCATTACCTCGTCCCTGAAATCAATGGCCACACCAGGTTCAAGCTGAATGCATCCAAACCTTTGAACGCTTTTCGGGCTGCGCGCGATTTGGGGATCGAATCACGGCCGGTGCTGCTCGGCCCGATTACCTATCTGTTGCTCAGCAAGAGTGATAGGGAAGGCTTTTCGCCGTTATCCAGGTTGGCTGATCTTCTGCCTCTTTACGCCCAATTGCTGGCCGAATTGGCATCCGCCGGCGCAGCCTGGATTCAGTTGGATGAACCGGCTTTATGCACCGACCTGGATTCGTCAGGCATTGCCGCCTACCATGAATTTTTTACATATCTCTCCAATGTTTCCAATCGTCCAAAAATAATGCTGGCCAGCTATTTCGGCGATCTTGCTGCGAACGCCGGGGTTGTGCTCCGCTCGCCTTTTGAAGGTCTGCACATCGACCTTTTCAATTGTTCCGATCCTGATCCCTTGTTACGAGAACTCGACAAAAAAACGACCATTTCGCTTGGCTTGGTCGATGGCAGAAACGTGTGGAAAAATGATCTGGGGAAGTCATTGGACATCCTTAAAACCATTCAGAATCGCCATGCATTCAGTGATCTGGTAATCGCTCCCTCTTGCTCCATGCTGCATGTGCCGCAGGACCTGGAGTTAGAAAACAATCTTCCAACGGAAATTGCGCCCTGGCTGGCCTTTGCCAGGCAGAAATTGGATGAAATCGCTGAATTAATAAAAGCAGCCTCCCTGGATTTCACTCCCACGCCGGCTTTCGCCGGCAACCGTGAGACCATTCAAAAAAGAGCAGACAGCCTTCATGTCAATGCGGACGAAGGGGCTTCCCGGAGTAATCTCTCTCTCAAGCGGAAATCGCCTTTCACAGCGCGCAAGGCGCTTCAAAAAGAGAAGTTGAACTTGCCCATGCTGCCCACCACTACCATCGGATCTTTCCCTCAAACTATCGAAATTCGCGGCCTGCGCAGCCGCCTGCAAAAAGGTGATATCGATGAGGCGCAATACCAGGCTGCCATCAAAGAAGAAATCGAGAGAACAATCCGCTTCCAGGAACAAATCGGCCTCGATGTGCTGGTTCACGGCGAATATGAGCGCAATGATATGGTGCAATAAGATCGGAAGAGCGTCGTGTAGGGAAAGAGTGTAGATCTCGGTGG
>CALGUJ010000181.1 GCA_937902055.1 uncultured Pelolinea sp. | reverse complement strand
TCGATGGAGAGCTCGGCCTGCCAGCCCAACAACCGCTTGGCGGTGTCGGCGTTGCAGAACGAACCGGCCACGTCGCCCGGGCGGGCGGGCCCGTCAGCTTGGGCCAGCGGCTTGCCGGTCACCTTCTCGAAGGCGGTCACTAGTTCGCGCACGGTCACGCCCCGGCCGGTGCCCAGGTTGATCACCAGGTAACCGTCTTCCGGTTCGCCGGCTTTCTGGAAGGCTTGTTCGAAGCCCTCGACCGCTTTCACGTGCGCCCGCGCCAGGTCCCAGACGTGGATGTAATCGCGGATGCCCGTACCGTCGCGCGTGGGGTAATCGGTGCCGGTGACCATGAACTTATCCAGCTTGCCCAATTGCACGTCCACCAGCCGCCCCAGGATGTGGGTGGGGCTGTCCACATGCAGGCCGGTGCGCATCTTGGGGTCGGCGCCGATGGGGTTGAAGTAACGCAGGGCGATGCCGCGCATGCCATAAGCCGCGCAGAAATCGCGCAGGATCATTTCCATCATGTACTTGGTGCGCGCGTATGGGCTGGAAGGATTCAGCGGCGCGGCTTCGGTCACCATGAAGCCCGGCACCACGTCGTAAATCGAGGCGGAAGAACTGAACACCAGGCGCTTACACCCCAGGTCGCGCAGCGTGCGAAACAGCTCCAACGATTTGGCCACGTTGTCCTGGTAGTACTCGTAAGGTTTGGCGGTGGATTCCGGCACGATGATCAACGCCGCGCAATGGATGCCGGCGTAAATATCGGGATGCTCTTTGAAAATGCGTTCCAGCAGAGCGCTGTCGGCGATGTCGCCTTCGTAAAAGGATCGGCCGCGCGTGAATTCGCGCTTGCCGGTGATCAGCGAGTCCAGGATGACCGGGGTGTGCCCGCTGTCCTCTAGGGCGGAAGCGATGGTCGAACCGATGTAGCCGGCGCCGCCGGTGATCAATACTTTCATTTTGACTCCTTGTTGGTTAATTGAGCAGACCGCTTCCGGTCGCTTTGAAGTCCTGCACGGCTTGTTCGGAAAACTCGTTGCACGGCAGGAGCGCGAGCACTTCGAATTTGGCGGAAAGCATGGCCACGCCGGCCTGGCGCGCTTCCACGATCTCCGCGGGCGATTTCAGGCTGGCAGCCACCACTTCGGTGCCCGTACCGGCCAGCACCTGCACCAGTTCGCTTGCCAGGCGTTCGCCCTGCCCGGCGGGCAGCAGGCGTTTGGCGCGGTTGTGATAGTAGAGGGCGTAGCGCGCCCCGGCGCAATGCGCCGTCATGGCCTGAGCGGGCGTGAAAATGGACGTGACCGCGCAGGGATATTTTTGGGAGAGCTGCACTGTGGCCTGGAAACCCAGCGGCGTGGCCGGGATCTTCAGCACCAGTTTGGCTCCCAGAATATCGGCGGCTTTGGCGGCTTCCAGGCGCATATCCTCCAGGTTATCCGCGGTGAGCTGGTAAAAAATTTGTCCCGGCAGGGTGGCCGCTAATTCTTTCAGGGTTTGGGCGGGGGGAAGCTTGCTTTGAGCCAGCAAGGTGGGGTTGGTGGTGGCGCTTTTTACCCAACCCCACGCCACAGCCTGGCGCGCTTCGTTGACAATGGCGGAATCCAGTAATAACTGCATGGTGTCCTTTCTGAACCGCCTCAATTATAACGTCAAGCGCAGCGCGCCCTTCGCTTACAATTTTTTGAGAAAATCCCCCAGTTGCTTGCGGTAACTTTCGAAAGCCTGGCGGCCGGTCTCCGTCATGCGGCACAGGGTTTGCGGCAGCTTGCCAACGTAGCCTTTTTCGATCTCGACGTAGCCGGCGGCTTCCAGCTTGCCGAGGTGGGCGGAGAGGTTGCCTTTGGTCAGGCCGCTCTCGCGCAGCAGGTAGAGGAAATCCGCCTGGTTGGCCGCGTACAGGATGGACATCAGCGCCAGACGGGCCGGTTCGTGGATTACCCGGTCGAGCGAGGAGATGTCATTCAGGTCGCTCACGACTCACCTTCCAGGGGCGGTTGGCTGCCTTTCAGGTAAGCGCGCAGGGCGAAAACGCCGCTGATGACCCAGGCAAGCCCCTGCCCCATGAAGAATAGCAGGAGGAAATCCATCTCGACCGCGTGGATCAGGATGGCAATCCCGAAGAGTGCCAGGCTGGCCGCCGCGAAGATGTAGAAACGCGCCAACCCGATGGTATAACCGATGTAGATGTACGACAAAGCAATCACGACCGCCACGAAAGCTTGCTGGTAGACCGGCGGCAGCTTGCCGGAGAGCAGGCTGGTGACCGCTCCGACGGCAGCGCCCAGAATGGCCGCCAGAAGCGCGCGGCTCCAGCGTTTGCTGCCGGTTTTGCGCGGGTAAGACACGTAACCGGTGCGCGGGTAGGTGTATTTCTCTTTCAGCTTGACCACGATGCGGCTGACCGCGCGGCCGCCCAACAGGATCAAAGCCGGCATGCCCACCATGAACAATGCAATTTGCAGGGTTTGCTGGTTCACCCGACTGGCGGCGTAGTTGAACAGGATGACCAGCATCAGCAGGATGCCCACCCCGATTTCCGCGAAACCGTCCACGTACCAGTAGCGCTGGGTGCGTTTGATGGTTTCATTGATAGTTTGGTTCTCGTTTTTCATTTTTCTCTCTCTTTCTTGTGTGTAGTCTGCAACGCAAACCAGTCTGTAGTATATATCTTAAAGGGATTTTGTCAAGGGATTGCAGATATTATTCAGGTATTACCAAGAAAAGAACTCAAAAATTTGAGCATTGGGTGAAAAGACAGACTGCCGTTCCGATGGTATCCTTGACCCCAAGGAGATCGATAAAAATGGCTGCATGGGAAGTCATCCAGGATGCTCTGGATGTGATTGACCGAAACTTACCGGAAGAGATCGGCATAGAGACATTAGCTGCCGGGGCATCTCTGTCGCCATTTTATTTTCAACGCCTATTCAGGAAGTTGGTGAAAAAACCGGTCAACGAGTATATTAAATTGCGCAGGCTGGAGATGGCCTCAAAAGCGTTGATCGAGAGCCGATTGAAAATAACGGATATTGCGTTCAGTTTTGGGTTTTCCAGCCACGCCAACTTCACCAGGGCTTTTACGGACGTTTACGGAATTTCTCCGGAAGAATATCAACGCTATCAGTTCCCGCTGAACCATTTCATCAAACCGGATTTGCGCAGCGCTCATACGGCGATCACGGAAGGTGAACCATTCATCACCGATGGAATAGCGGTCGAGATAACACGAAGAAATCTGGAAGAACCGCGTTATTTTTCAGGCTTTGAATTTGCGCTGCCGGAGGGCGAATTGGACGACGGGCGGACTGTCGGTGTTTCCATGGCCGGTCAGCTTTGGCAGCAATTCCATCAACAAAAACAGCTTATTCCCGCCTTGCTGCCAAATGGGTGCGAGATAGGCGTTCTATTGGGTGAGAATGCGCCAACAGCTTGCTGCAAATATCTGCTTGCTTCCGAAACTATAAAAGAAAACATTGCCAGGGGATTTGCCGGCTTTGTGCTTCCTGCAGGCGAATATATTATATGCAGGGTCGAAGCGGAAAAGTTTACCGACCTGATCGAAACCGCAGTACATAAAGCCGCGGATTTTACGCGCCACTGGATGAAGCAGCAACGCCTTGGTTGCGGTGCTTTCGCAGCGGAAATTTATCCGGCGGTAACCCGGGAGGAGTGTTCAATGGAACTATGGCTGCCTCTCGCATCCCAACCGGCGGCCAATCCCCTGCGCAGGGAAAATAAATGGGACAAACACAACCATTGGCTCAAACCATCCATGGAAACGATCGATGCCTACGTAAGCAGCGATTTATGGATTGAGCTTCGTACTCTGCTGGAAACGGATTACCAAAGCAGCCCGTTAATCGAATTCAGCAAGTGTTCCGCCCAGCACGGCTGGAATATCAAATACAAAAAGAGCGGACGCAGTTTGTGCACCCTCTATCCCCTGGCGGGTTACTTCATTGCTCTGGTTGTAATCGGTACCAGGGAGAGAGTGGAATTCGAGATGAAGCTGCCAACTTTTAGTGATTATTTACAGGACCTGTACCGGAACACCAACGGTGGCATGGACCAGAAATGGCTGATGATCGAGGTGCGCAATGCTGCCGTATTGGAAGATGTCAAGCGCTGCCTTGCCATCCGCGGTAGAAAAAAGGATCGGGAAGGGAAATAACGTGGCGATAATATCAAGGATCCAACTTTACCAGCAAACTGAACAAAACGTGCTCTCTATTCGTAAGCGCCTCAATTTTTCCGATTATCCGGCTTTTGCCGGGAAAGCATTTATGAAAATCATGACGCATGCACAAGCAAATGGCTGGATTTTTTCGGGCGAGCCATTTGCTTGTTTTCACAATACCGATCTTGAAGATCTGGATGTTGAAGTTGGTTTTCCATTTGCCGGACCGGTGGCAGGCGACGGTGATATCTCTGTTGCACATACCATCCCCGCTCGCGCGATAGCGGCTGGAATATTCCTGGGCCCGTATGAGGAAACCGATATCTTGTTGACGGCAATTTACCAATGGATGAATCTAAACGGTTTTACGCAATCGGGGCCAATTTTTCACTACTTCATGAACGATGAAAGCAGTTGTCTCAGGAGTGAGTTATTGACTCGAATTGTCATCCCCGTAAAATCAACTTAAACCAAACTTGTATTGAGAGATACATTGCCAGGCGAATTCCGGCAAAATGCATATTTTAAAATAGATTTCCGTTGATTCGGTCTTTTGTTGTTCAATTCCCGTTTAAATTCTAGTTGCTCTGAATTTATAAATATCGATCTTCTGGATGATCCGATTAATAACCATCCGGAATTTCATTAAAATTTCACCTGCTGCGCGATGGATCGCGTTTTTATTAAGGTTCGATAATGTTAAATATCTTGATAAACAAACAGAAATGATGTAAGATATGTTAGATAACGAACATCACGATAATATGAGAGGTATTATGACCAGGAGCCTTACCGTTACTGATATTGCCGGAATGATCGATCATTCCCTATTGCGACCCAATTTGACCGAAGCTGAATTCGTGGAAGGCGTGGAGCTTTCCAAAAAATTTAAAGTGGCCACATGCAGCGTGGTGCCGTTCGACGTTTCGCGCGCGGTAAAAATGCTGGCGGGCAGCGGCGTGCCGGTGAGCACGGTGGTGGCTTTTCCGCACGGCACCGTGCCGACCGAGGTGAAAGTATTCGAAGCGCAGCGTTCCCTGGAAGCGGGCGCGATCGAGCTGGATATGGTCATGGCCGTCAGCCGCATGTTGGCGGGCGATTATACCTACGTGGAGGCGGACATCCGCGCCATGGCTGAGGTGACCCACGCGCACGGCGCCGAATTGAAAGTGATCTTCGAGAATTGCTATCTGACCAGGGAAATGATTGTCAAAGCCTGCCAGATCAGCGAAGCCGCCGGCGCGGATTTCGTGAAGACCTCCACCGGCTACGGCACCAGCGGCGCCACCCTCGAGGATGTGCGGCTGATGCGCGCCAGCGTCTCGCCCCGCATGAAGGTGAAAGCGGCCGGCGGCATCCGCACCCTGGATGAATTCCTGCAATACCGCGCGGCCGGCGTGAACCGCATCGCCACGCGCGGCAGCCAGGCCATCCTGGAAGAGGCCGCCCAACGAGAAGCGCAAGGAACCCTGCTGGAACTGGAATAAACGAAAAGAACGGTCGAGAGATCAAGACTCTCTTTCGTCTTCTTTTTATCTGGAAAATGCCTGGTTTATACAAGAATTGGAGGTTTTTATATGACTGAATCATCATGGCGTTCCCGCTCGACGCGGGAAGTCAAGGATTTATGCAGAAAGTATACATTCACCAATTACCGTTCGCAGAGCGGTTGGGATCCGCGGGCGGTGATCGTGGGCGGCGAGGGCGCCTGGATGTTCGATTCGGAAGGCAAACGCATTCTCGATTTTTCCGCGCAATACATGTGCGTCAACGCCGGCCATAACCACCCCAAGATCGTGGAGGCCATCTGCGATCAGGCCAACGCACACTGCTACGTCGATCCACGCTACGCCACCCACCCGCGCGCCGAGTTGGGCCGCCTGCTGGACGAAGTGACGCCGGAAAATATTGTCAAATTCATCATCTGCCTGAGCGGGTCGGACGCCAACGACCACGCGCACCAGATCGCGCGCCAATACACCGGGCGCAACAAGTTCATCACCACCTACCGCTCGTTTCACGGTTCCTCCACAGCCACCAGCATCCTGACCGGCGAGTCGCGGCGCTGGTCGATGGAGCCGGGCATTAGCGGCGTGGTGCACGTGCCCGCGCCGTATTGCTACCGCTGCGATTTCGGCCTGAAACCCGAGACATGCAACATGCGTTGCGCGCATTACATGGAGCAGGCGATCGCCTACGAAGGCGCTCAAAATGTGGCCGCCATCATGGTCGAGGGCGTAATCGGCGCCAACGGCATCCTGCTGCCGCACCGTGATGATTACCTGACCACCATCCGCGAGATCTGCGACCGCAACGGCATTTTGATGATCGTGGATGAAGTCATGTCCGGCTTCGGGCGCACGGGCGCCTGGTTCGCGGTCGATCAATGGAAAGTTCAGCCGGACGTCATCACCATGGCCAAAGGCCTGACCGGCAGCCAGCTGCCGCTGGGGGCCGTGGGCGTTTCGCAGAAGATCGCCGACTTTTTCGACACCAACACCTTGTGGTCGGGCGGCACCTTCACCAACCACCCAGTGGCCTGCGCGGCAGCCATTGCCGCCATTAACGTCTATCGGGATGACGGCCTCATTGAAAATTCGCGCATCCAGGGCGAGTATATCGCCGGGCGCTTGCAGGAAATGCAGAAAAAACACCCTTGCATCGGCGACCTGCGCGGCAAGGGATTGTTCCAGTTCGTCGAACTGGTGAAGAACCGCGAAACGCGCGAGAGCTTTTCAAAAGATAACGGCGCCACCAACGATTCCGGCAAGGTCGGCAGCCTGGACAAGATTTTCTCGGAGCGCGGCATCAACATCAAGTACCATCCCCTGGGCTTCTTCATCACCCCGCCCCTGTGCATCAGCCGGGAGGATGTGGATTTTGCGCTGGACACCATCGACGAAGTCCTGGGCGACGTGGTCGATCCCTGGACGGATCAATAGGAGAATTTAATCAAATGAACGCTGATTTTTTGGATATGTTCAATGTGCGCATGATGCGCGTAGGCGCTGAAGCGAAAAACACGGAAGAAGCCATCCGCCTGGTGGGCGGCATGATGGCCGCCGAGGGGTACGTGGAAGAGCTGTACTGGCAGGATGTTTACGCCCGGGAGCAGAAATTCCCCACCGGCCTGCCCACCCAGCCCGTGGCGATTGCCATTCCGCACGCCGATCCCGATAGAGTCCTCAAGGGCGGCATCGCCGTGGCGGTCTTCAAGCAGCCGGTCAAGTTCCGGGTGATGGGTTCCAACGACCCCGACGAGATCGATGTGCCGGTGATCTTCATGCTGGCCCTGAAAGATTTCAAAAACCAGCCGGTGATGATCCGGGACCTGCTGACCTTGATCCAGTCCAAGGCGATCCTGAAGAACATCTACGAAGCTGACAGTGCGGATGCGATCATGGCCGCGGTTAAATCGGTCGGATAGTTTTAGGCTTATTTCACCCGAATTAAAAATTTCTGGTATCCTCTGTTTCAGAGGATACTTTTTTATATGTTGATCATCAGCGAGCGGATCCAAATCCCCGAAAGTGAAATCAGCGAGAGCTTTGTGCGCTCTTCCGGCCCGGGCGGTCAGAATGTCAACAAGGTTGCCACGGCGGTGCAGCTGCGTTTCGACGCCGCGCATTCCCCCAGCCTGAGCGATGAAGTCAAACAGCGCCTGATCCGGCTGGCCGGCAGCCGCGCGACCGAAGAGGGCGTGCTGGTGATCGAAGCGCGCCGCTTCCGAACACAGGAGAAGAACCGGGAGGATGCCCGCGAACGGCTGACGCTGCTCATCCGTAAAGCATTGCACAAACCCGCCTCACGCAAACCCACGCATCCCGGCGCGGCCGCGCGACGGCGCCGCCTGGAGGATAAAAAACTGCATGGCGAGCTCAAACGCTCCCGACGAGCAAATACGCATTTGGATGAATAAGTAATCGAGTTTATATATAAAATTTCAAATATTCCGTGAAATTCTCTTTATAGCTCTCCAGCCAGGCCTTGATAAATGAACGTTGTTCAAATAAGGGCAGCAAATCTTGAGCCAATTCGGATGGATTCATTTGCGAGATTCTTATGCTTAACTTCTCCATTGCAGATGCTATTGTATAAGACTGTTTACCATCTTTAGAGAGTTTTTCTTCCAAAGGTTGAATTTTTTGTTGCATGAACCAAAGGAGATCGTAGAAATCCCGGCCTTTAAAAGACGCTCCGCCTTTTTTAAAATCACGTTCCAAACAGGCAATCATTTTCCCTGCCATCATCGTTTCCAACGAAAAATGTGAGGCCACAAAACTTTTTCCGTAAAGTAAAATCGGAGTTTTGCGCAGGACGGAAATTTGCTTATGCTGACTGACTTCCACTTTTAGGTGCAGCGGTTGGTTTTCATGTGAAGTCAGCCCTAATGGAAAGAGGACAGGAAATTTTAGCGTGGTCCGCCGGATTCCCCAGTCCCCCAGCTGAGTTTTGGCAGTAACGTCGTTAAATCCTGTATTTGATCGGAAAAAGGTCAGTAAATCTTTCTCAAGATTAATAAGGTCAATTCCGACAGTATTATCGAGGTCCAAATCTTCGGAAAGTCGATTCAACCCATAGCAGATATGCAAACATGTTCCACCGTAGAAACTGAGTTTGCGATAAAGTGGATGGTTATAAAGAAAATCAAGGGTATATGCTTGTAAAAGTTTTTTAAGAAAGATCCTCTTTGTCTCATTTGGCATGCTGGGATCCTTTTTTCCCAACTCGTTTTGCATCAATTGAATTAAGGTTGCCATGCCGTTCTCCGTAAACTCTTCAGGATCAAATCCATCTTTCTGCTTTTACTTATTTCCACAAATCCTGTAAATTCAAGCTGATCTCCCCTGGAAAAGTCTTCCAGATTCAAACGCAGACTTTCAGCCAATTCATCTTTTGTTGATTGAAGTGTGGTCCCCAAGGGACGCAGGTAGAGCATATCAAATAGCGCTTTTGCCTTGGACGCCTGGGAAATTGGAATCCCCATATATTCCGAGATTGTATAACCGGTGTAAAGGCTCAATTTTAAATTGCGGTATGTGAAAATCCCCGCCTGATTCTCGAATGTACGAGTTTGTTTTAATGTTATTGCGGAAACAGGATACGTTATATCGGTGAGGATACCGTTGCGCTGCAAGACATACTCCAGAGACACATATGATTGCGGGATTAAAATAGCGCTGACCATTGAAGAAAAATCGACATCTGCCCGATGAGTTTCAAAAAAACGCAGTGTCATATATGTCCCCTTTTTCAAATGGATGATTTGCCCGGTTTTCATCCAACGATATAGAAAGGTTTGTATAGTCCCGATGGCTGAATTTTTATCGCCAAAGAGCTGCTTTACCGCTTCAATTGTGAAGTAAGGTAAGTTATCAAGTGGAGCAAGAATATCAAGATTCATATAGGATAATAGACTAATTATGTCTATTATCCTATATGAAAACAAATATTTCAAGTATGTTTATTTGGGTTAAGAAATATATCCTTAATTCGAGATCAACGCCTGATATTCCGCCATCTCCCGCAGGGGATCGATGTCGCTGTCCTGCCGCGACC
>CALGUJ010000180.1 GCA_937902055.1 uncultured Pelolinea sp. | reverse complement strand
GGCGGTTTGGTATTGGGCATGGCCAGCACACGCGTGATGCCGCCGGCCAGGGCCGCGGCCGTGCCGCTGCGGAAATCTTCTTTATGTTCCCCGCCCGGCACGCGCAGATGGACATGCACATCCACCAATCCGGGCAGCCTGATAATGCGCCGCGTTTTCATTGATGCCCTCCTGGCAGACTCATATTAGCGGCACACTTGATGAACTTTCCGCAAACAGGCAAAAAAAAGACCCCCAAATGGGGGTCAAAGAAAGCGGAAAAAGAAACAGCAGGCGCTTGACGAGGTGCTTTGTCGAGACCCGGCAATTTCATTTGTCTACTCCTTTATGTGCTGGCAAATTGCACGTGTTATACCATATCTGGCGTAGAAATACAAGATTATTTACAGGATTCATATTAGAATTGGGTGGACAATTTCACAGGAGAAACACATGCAAGCAGTCATCGCCGAGAACATCAGCAAATCATTCGGGAAAGTCACGGCAGTGGACGGGGCCAGCTTCACGCTCGCCCCGGGCGAGATCCTGGGGCTGATCGGCCCCAACGGCGCGGGCAAGACCACCACCATCCGCATGGTGCTGGATATTTTCAAACCGGACAGTGGCAGCATCCGCGTCTTCGAGCAGCCCATGAGCGAAGAGATGAAAAACCGGGTGGGATACCTGCCCGAGGAGCGCGGGCTTTACCAGGACATCAGCGTGGAGAAATGCCTGCGTTACCTGGCAGCGATCAAAGGCATGGCGCACAACCTGATCGAGGAACACCTGGAAAACTACCTGGATAAATTCGAGCTGCAGGATTGCCGCAAGAAAAAGGTTAAAGAACTCAGCAAAGGCATGCAGCAAAAAGCGCAGCTCATCGCCACCTTCATCCACCAACCGCAATTGGTGATCGTGGATGAACCCTTCAGCGCGCTGGATCCGGTCAATACCCAGATGGTCAAGGATTTGCTGCGCGAGGAAAAAACGCGCGGCACGGCCATCATGCTCTCCACCCATCAAATGAACCAGGCGGAAGAGCTATGCGACCGAATTTTGCTGGTCGACAAAGGCAAAATTGTACTGGAAGGAACGCTGGACAAAATCCGCAGGCAATTTGCCAAACCTGAGATCCTGGTCCGGAGCCCCTCCCCCATCCCCGCCGATCTTCCGGGAATCGCCAGTTGTCTGCCGGAAAACGCCCATACCCGATTAATTTTAAAACCGGAAACAAGCGCCAAAAGCGTTTTAGCTGCCATGATCGAGCGGGGCGTCGAATTGGAACAGTTCGAGGTGGCTGTTCCTTCGCTGGATGAAATCTTCATCCAGGTTGTCACCGGACGCGGGCGCCAGTCATGAGAAGGATTTGGCTGGTTTTCAGCCACGAATACGCGCGTCGCGTGAAAACCCGCGGTTTCATCTTCGCAGTGTTGAGCATGCCGCTGCTGGTGATACTATCCATGGGAATGGCAGTGGCTTCGGTTTCCCTGCAGACCAGCAAGCTGCCGGCGGGATATGTCGATCAATCAGGCATGTTCGCGAATGCGCAGATCGAAGAGGAAAGCGGCTTTGCCATCGGCCGGATCGACCTGCTCCCCTATACGCAAATCGAAACCGGGCAGGAAGCGCTGGCCGGGGAGCAAATCCAGGCATTGTTCGTGATCCCGCCGGATTACCTGCAAAGCGGCGAAGTGATTGTCTATGCGCATGATCCGCCCGGGGAGAACGCCACCGAGCGCATGCAGAATTTTCTTGAGAGCAACCTGATCGCCGAGGAAACCAGCCTGGTGAAAAACCGCATCCAGAAAGGCAGCAATTTCACAGTGCGCTCCCTGGACGGCAGCCGCCAGGCCGGCATGCGCGACTGGTTCGTGGTGCTTTTCCCTTTCCTGACCGGATTGATCTTCATCGTGGTGATCAACATCAGCGGCGGTTACCTGCTGCAATCCATTGTGGATGAAAAAGAAAACCGCACGATGGAAGTCATCATCACTTCCATCTCACCCGAACAACTCATGATCGGCAAGATCCTGGGGAACCTATGCGTAGGGTTGACCCAACTGCTGATCTGGTTGATTTTTGCCGCAATCGGGCTGGCAGGCATGCAAGCCATTTACCACTTCAGCCCAACCCCCGCCATATCAGCCGAACAAATCGGAATCCTGGCGGGGATCATCATTCCCGGATTCATTCTGATCGCGGCTTTAATGACGCTGGTGGGTGTGAGCGTGACAGACATGCGCGAAGCCCAACAGGTCAGCCTAATGTTCACGCTGCCGATGGTGGCGCCTTACTGGTTCGCGGGCGCGGTGCTGCAGCATCCGGAAAATATCCTGACGGCCATCCTGAGCATCTTCCCCCTGACAGCCGTGGTCACCATGCCGTTGCGCCTGAGCATCGCCAGCGTTCCACTCTGGCAGGTGCTACTGGCAGCCGCATTGATGTGGATTTCGGCCATCGGCGCGATGATGCTGGCAGCGCGGGCGTTTCGCGTGGGCATGCTGCAATACACGCGGCGCATTCCTTTCAAGAAATTGTTCAGGGGTGGCAGCCATGAATAAAATCCGCCTGATCATCCAATATGAGCTGACCACCTTGTTCGCGCGCAAATCTTATCTGCGCATGGTATTCCTGATGCCGATCATCGGTTTCCTGGTCTATAGCGCGGCGGCGCTGATCAACCGCGGGATCGCGCCCGAAGGCGTGAGCGCTTTCTTCGGAGGAAGCACAACCGAAAGCGCGCAGGGCGTGGTCGATCACGCCGGCATTATCCGGGAAGTCCCGGAGGAATTTGAAGTCAATCTGGTATTGGTTGCCAGCGAAGCGCAGGCGCAGCAAATGACCGAAGCCGATAAATTGAGCGCCTATTACGTTATTTCCGCCGATTACCTGCAAAGCGGCGAAATCCTGTACGTGCAGCGCAACTACAATTTTTTGTCCACCGAAAACGAAGCGGCAACTCTGCAGGAACTGATCACCTGGAACCTTTTCAGAGATAAACAATTGGCGCAGAGATACAACGACCCAATGCGACCTGAAGTTATTTTTACGCGCGAGCGCATTGAAAAGGATTTCGGCGGGCCGCAGAATTTTTGGCTGCCCTACGGGCTGATGCTGCTGTTCTATTTATTGATCATCGGCTCCTCCAGCATGATGCTGAACAGCATCACCCAGGAGAAACAAAACCGCGTGATCGAAATGCTGTTGACTTCAGTTTCCACGGACGAAATGTTGATCGGGAAAACCATAGCGCTGGGACTGGCCGGCCTGTTCCAAACCATCATCTGGCTGGGAACGAGCTACACGTTGCTGATCCTTTCCGGTAGGCAATTTGCACTGCCGGAATCTTTTATCCTGCCGCCATCCATCCTGGCCTGGGGATTGGCCTACTTCCTGTTGGGATATGGATTGTATTCCAGCCTGATGGCCGGTCTGGGAGCGCTGGTGCCCAACCCGAAAGAGGGCAGCCAGGCCACCCTGGTAGTGATCTTCCCATTGATCGTGCCGCTGTTCTTCAGCAACCTGGTCGCCAGCGCTCCTAACGCGCCGTTGTTCGTGTTCTTCAGCATCTTCCCGTTGACCTCGCCCATCTCCATGATCTCGCGCATGTCCGCCACGGCCATACCCGCCGGGCAGCTCGCGTTATCCATCGGGCTGCTGATGCTGGCCATCATTTTTTCCATCCGCGCCGTCGGGCGGCTTTTCCGGGCGCAGGCACTGTTATCGGGCAAACCTTTCAGGGTCAAAGAGTTCCTGCAAGCTTTCAGGCTGCGCTAAAACAAAATGAAAGCAAAATCGCTCCTCTGGTTCTTACCGGGGAGCGATTTTACTTAAATTGAAGGCGTTTTTCGTTAATGTCGGTATTTTGCGATGATTTCCTTGACGATTCCGGCGTCGATACGGTTGGAGGTCGCCAGGATGTCTTGTTCAAAAGTGGCGTTGCGAATTTGGGAGACACGTTCAATCAGTTCGAAATCGAGGTTCTCCCCGAGCATATGCATATTCCAGGCAAAGAAGACCGCCGCGGCCAGGAAGACCAGCGCCAGGCGCGCAGCCTGCTTTTCTTTCAGGTTGTCTGAGGCTGCCACGTAAATCAGGAAACCCAGCATGGCCAGGTAAAGCGTGCGGTAGCGGAAGAGTTGGAAATGGATCAAACCGTTGGCCAGGATGATCACCAGCCCAATCTTCTGGAAACGCGTCAGGCGCCTGCCGGCCGCCAGCACCCAGAGCAGCAGGGTGCAACCGATCACGACGATAGAATTCAGCTTCGTGCCGATCAGGGAAAGCTTGCCCTGCCCGTCAAAGACCGGCAGGAAGATCGCCAGGATATTCTTGATGATATTTTCCAGGTAGGCTGCCAGGCGAGCGGCACCTTGCAACTCTCCCAGGTTGGCATAGTAATTCCTGCCGAGCAGATAGCCGCTCTCGGTGTAAGTGGCCGCGTTGCTGCCGAAGATCACGAAGCGCAGCAGGCTGTAAGCCGCCAGGATGGCCACCAGACCTGCCAGCGACTCTCTCCGGTTCTTCAGCCCGCCCTCGCTCAGCAGGCAATACAAACACACCAGCGGAACAATTAACCCGGATTCTTTGCTCATCAACGCCAGAAGTGAAAGCGACCCCATCATCCAGAATTTGGGTGGCTGGTTCTCGCTTAAGTGCGCCAGATAATTCAACAGGATCAGCAGAAAGAAAGCCACAAACAGCGAAGGCCGGTCGGAAATCCAGGTGGGGGGCGAGACGGTGTAGAGCGAAACCAAACCGAGGCAGGAAAGCACGAACGCCAGCGCCCAGTGTTTTTCGGAAAGGAGGCGCAGCAGCAAGGCGTACAGCAGCAGGATCACAGCAATGTGCAGCAGGATGTTGATCAATTGGGCCGGGCCTGATGAGACGCCGAAGATTTTGTAAGATAACCACAATGAAAAGGAATGCAGCGGACGATAGCCGTAATTGCCGAATCCCCAATCACCGCTGAAGAAGGAAAGCGGGTTGCCCACATTTTTCACCGAAGAAAGCAGGACCAGGTCGTCGAAATCGACCGGGACAAAGCGCAGGGCGATGTTGTAAAACGCGTACCCGATGGCGGACAGGGCCAGGTAAGGCAGGATAGTTCCCTTCCTCTCATTCAATTTTTCAAAAAAACCGATTATTTTCTCAGCCATATGCACTCCTACCCACGATTCCAATTTTCCACAATTATATGTTTAAAATCCCAGGCGCTACGTCAAACCAGCCCGATGAATAGCAGTAACAAGAACAAATTACGCCTGTCATATAACGGTATTTAGGGAATCACTTACTGCTGTCCGGCAGCGCTCATACAATTCCTGAAAATCAGGAGAAATGGATTATGAGGATTAAATCGAGGGATTTGGCACTACTAGGAATTCTGCTGGCTGGTTCGTTTTCAGCGTGCAACTTTCCATTACTAAAAGAAAAAGGCGATGCGACCCCCACGCCTTTGAGCGATACGGACATTTTAGGCACAGCTGTTGCGCAAACGCTCAGTGTGCTTCAAGGTCAAATTCAAAGCATGGAAGCCACCCCGATCCCGACTGCCACAGTCATGCCTACCGCGACTTCGGCAGTATCCGCCATGAATCAATCGCAACCGCTCCCGCAGACCTACACCCAGGCATGTTACGCTGCCAGCGTGGTGAGCAAATCGATCGACGATTACACGGAAATGGAACAGGATGAAGAATTCACTCAAACCTGGACCATTGTGAACGCCGGAACCTGCAACTGGGAATCCGATACGGAGCTGGTTTACATCGACGGTACGCAGATGAATGGTGATTCCTCGGAAGATATCGACACGGAGGTGGCCCCCGGCGAGACCATGACCGCCTCGGTGGCATTGACCGCCCCCTCCAGCGATGGGACGTATACCGGCCAATGGGCATTGGAAGACGCAGACGGAACAACCATTGTGGACCTCTGGGTAACCATCATCGTAGGCGATGGCGACTCGGATGATGATTTCTACGTCGACAGCGTAACCTTCTCCAGCGCGGAAACCTACAGCGGCGTCTGCCCATATTCCTATACGTATAAAGCCTACATCACCACTGAAGGCGACGGAGACGTGGTTTACTATTTCAAATACAGCGACGGATCCACCAGTTCATCCAGGACGGTTGAATTCGAGGACGGCGAAACCCAAACCGTGAGCGGATCCTGGACATTGAGCAGCAGCGGATCGTATTGGGTAAAGGTATACATCGACGAACCCAATAACCAGACATTCGGCTCAGCCAAGTTGACCTTGTCATGTTCCAGCCCCACGAAGACACCCACCAGCGCACCGACAAGCATTCCCACCAGCGCGCCGACTGCCGAGGATAGCTCCGGGGAAATAGAAAGCGATATAGATACAGGCGGTTAATTGGTTACAGGTTTGATATGCCCGGTTTATATTACTGCAATCATTCCCCTGGATTGATTGCAGTAATATTTTATTTGGAACGTCTCTCGCATTAAACAAACAAATGACCGCTGCAGACAGGTTGAAGAGATTGATGGAGAAAAAATGAAAACAAAAGTTGTATTTTCCGGACTCATGATCACCTTTTTAATCATTATGGTCGGCTGCAATGTTACCGGCATCATCAGCTCACAGGATGCCATCGCGACCAAGGTCGCGGAATCACTGGACGAAGTTTTGCAGGCCACCCAGGCAAGCCAAGTTCAAGCAACTTTCACACCATATCCCACCTATACCCCTTACCCCACATACACCCCCGTGCCGACGGATCGGCCGGAATTTCATCAATATTCTTTTGAGGAAAACTTGCCTCCAGCCCCTCCGCAAGGATATAATATGCCTAGGCCGCCAATGCCGAGGAGGTAAAAACATGAAATTGGATCGTAAGATTATCATTGGTTCGGTGCTGGTATTAGCCCTGTTTTCCACTGCTTGCCTGATCCCGCAAGTAATGTCACAGGACGACGCAGTGGCAACCGAGGTTCAAGAAGCGCTTGAAATTCTTGCGGAAAAGACCGAAGCGGCCAAAGCGGCTGCAACCTATACGCCCTACCCA
>CALGUJ010000179.1 GCA_937902055.1 uncultured Pelolinea sp. | reverse complement strand
ACCTTCTATCAGATTCTGGCGTGGGCGGGTTTTACCATCGGCCTGATCCCGCTCGTCTCGCGCCCCATCCTGCGCGCTGCGGCCAACGCCTTCGACGGATTGCAGCTCGGCGCGATGATCGGCGCGTTCGCCACGGTGCTCATCCTGTTCAGCATCCCGGTCACGCTGCTGGGCACGGCATCTCCGTTTGCCGTGCGCCTTTCGCTGCAAGATTCGCGGCAGGCTGGCAGCGTCGCCGGGCGCATTTACGCAATTTCAACGTTGGGTTCCTTCGTTGGCACATTTCTGCCCGGTCTGGTGTTGATCCCGTTGATTGGCACTTATCGCACCTTTCTGGCCTTCAGCATGATCCTGATCCTCACCGCGCTGGCCGGGTTGTGGATTGCGGCCGGATGGCGCAAGGTGGCTGTGCTGGGCTGGATGCCGATCGTGATCATCGGCCTGTGGTTCTTCGGCCTGGGCGGCGGCGATAAAGATTCACAGGGCATGATTTTCGAGACCGAATCGGCTTATAACTACATCCAGGTCATCCAGCAGGACGGGTACACCATCCTGCGCCTGAACGAAGGTCAGGGCATGCATTCAATGTACCATCCCACCCAGCTCAATTATTTTGGACCGTGGGAGCAGGTGCTGGTCGCACCTTTTTTCAATTCAGCCCCGTACGGGGTTGAGCAGGTGAAAAGCATGGCCATTGTCGGCCTGGCCGCCGGCACCACTGCGCGCCAGGCTTCGCTGGTGTACCCGGACATTCAAATCGACGGCATCGAAATCGATCCCAAGATCGTCGCGGCGGCCCGCACCTATTTCGACATGAACGAACCCAACCTGAATGTGATCATCCAGGACGGCCGCTTCGCCCTTGCCAACAGTCCCAACCGGTACGATATCATATCGGTGGACGCCTACCGCCCTCCCTATATTCCCTGGCACATGACCACCCGGGAATTTTTTCAAATCGTTTATGACCATTTGGAGGACGACGGCGCAATGGCAATCAACGTAGGCCGCGCGCCCTCCGACCGGCGTTTGATCGAAGCTCTTGTAGGTACGATCAAAAGCGTTTTCCCCTCCGTTTACGTGATGGACCTGCCAAATTCCTTCAATTCGATCGTCTTTGCTTCTCGCCAACCTACCGGGGTGGAGAATTTGCAGCAGAATTTTGCCGCACTGGTTCAGCAACCGCAAACCCCTGCGCTGCTGCTGGATACCATGGCGATCACCTTGACCAACCTGCAACCCACCCCGCAGAGCGATACCGTTTTTACCGACGATCTGACCTCCATCGAATGGCTCACCAACGACCTGGTGATGGATTTCTTCACCAGTACTGAAATGGAAGGCATACAACCATGACAACTTTGCGCAAGATCACCGCAGGCATCGTCAGCTTCCTCCTGCCGTTTTTCCTGTTGATGACGGCCATCCGGGTTGTCTTTCAACCGGTTTTTTTGCAGGTAGAATACAACGCACCGGGCTTTCCACCGGACCCGTACGGCTTCACCCTCGAAGATCGCCTGAAATGGGGCAAAATCTCGCTGGATTACCTGTTCAACGATGCCGGGATCTCCTTCCTTGCAGACCAACGCCTGCCTGATGGCACACCGCTGTACAATGAGCGCGAATTGGGCCACATGCTGGACGTCAAGAATCTGGTCCAATTGATGCTCAAGGTCTGGCTGGGCCTGTTCGTGGCGCTGGCGCTGGGGCTCATCTGGGCCTGGCGCGGAGACTGGGTGCCCGAATTTGGCCGGGCGTTTGCGCGCGGCGGCTGGCTGACGCTGGGCATCATCGGCGCCATCCTGATCGCCATCGTGGTGAGTTTTGACTGGCTCTTCACGGCCTTTCACCGGATTTTCTTCACCGGCGACACCTGGCTGTTCCTGTATTCCGACTCGCTCATCCGCCTCTTTCCGCTGCGCCTGTGGCAGGATGGGTTCATCGCCATGGGCATCGTGACCGCGCTGCTGGCAATCATCTTTATCCTTGGAGGAAATCTGCTGCCCCGCAAGCGCGCGTGACCCAGCGTAGCCATCAAAAAAACGGCTGAAATTCAGCCGTTTTTCTGATGGCTTGCCCGGGATTTATTTCTTCTCCGCCTGTTTGGCAACCGCAGCGGCTTTGGCCGCGATCTCGGCTGTGTCGCCCA
>CALGUJ010000178.1 GCA_937902055.1 uncultured Pelolinea sp. | reverse complement strand
GCAGGACGATCCTCACCTGATCTCGGTCGGCGACGAATTAAAAATTCCCCCCACCAACGGCATCCTTTACGAATGGCAGACTTACGACACGCTGGATCAGGTCGCAGCTAAATATCACGTCTCGGTGGACGATATTCTTCTATATCCTGATAACGACCTGGATATCACCAACCCGGTCATCGAGCCGGGTGCAACCATCATGATCCCGGGCGGATATCGCGAAACGCAAGCCACCTGGGTAGTGGCTGTCACCGCCGGCACCAATTCCGGCGTCACCGCGCAAATTGTCGGCCCGGGTTCCTGCACCCCCAGCGGCGGATACGTCGGGTCATATTCCTTTGTTTGGCCCGCCCCATACTACGGCCAGGTTTCCGGCAACGATTACTGGAGCGGCCATCAGGCCATCGACGCCATGTGCTACGAAGGTGATTCCATCTTCGCTTCCGATTCCGGCGTGGTCATCTACGCCGGCGCAATTGGTGGTGGTTATGGCAATCTGGTCGCCATCGATCACCAGGATGGCTACCTTACGATCTATGCCCACTTGAGCGGTTTCGCGGTCTCCTGCGGCCAGAGCGTCACGCAAGGTCAGGTGATCGGCTATTGCGGATCGACCGGAAATTCCACCGGCCCGCACTTGCACTTTGAGGTACGCCAGAACGGCGGCATGATTAATCCCTGGCACGTGCTGCAGTAGCTAGAAATTCATCCGTAAAAGCAAAGGCTCTCCCTTCTCAGGAGAGCCTTTTTTTCACCCAACCACTGTGTTTACACTCCGATCAATCACGTTTCCGTTCGCTGAATCCCAACCATACCACTTATGGTTGATTTTCCGAAAGGTAAGTTTGGGCTGCCTGATATCGGGTTTCGAGCAGTTCAATCAATTCATCAGCACTGCTTTCAAAAGCACTTTTGTTCGAGAGCGTGGTGTAGTCCTCTTTTTCGGCCTCCACGTAAGGGGTGATCAGGGCATGCAGATCGTTGATCTCTGCCGTCAATTCCTCCAGGTCGAACCCTTTCTCCAGCACACTCTCAATTGCCTCGAGGTATGCCGTGTGATAGGTCTCGTCTGCCAATAGATACGAGATCAGCGGCCAATTCTCGCCGGCATTCTCGTGGCCGATGGATGCGCTTTGCCCGCCTTCTCTCGCGCCTCCGCCCATGCCGCCGCGGCTGCCGATGGATTGGTTGTTATCCCACGGGATCCACACCAGCTTGCCGCCGGCCGGATCGTGATAAAGGTAGAAATTATGCGCCATGCTGCCATAGGTATCCCAATTGGACATGATGGAATTGGCAGCCAGCCAATTCAGGAAATTATCCACGTCAAATACTTTCTCCAGATCCGAGCGCCACTCGGCCGCGTCCGTCAGGCGCAAATCAGAATTGAGCGTTTCCATCAGCGCTTTCACGTCGCTGTAATCCGCTTCTTCTTCATTGTTCTCTTTGCCGTATTGCTGTTCGTTGAATGTGCCGGCTTTGAACGTGGCGGCCGAGCCGGAAGGTTTATAGATATTTCCGTCATTGCTTTCGAATTGGGTCCGGATGAGGGTATCGTCCACTGCCTCAACCGCCGTGTACAAACCGAAATATAGCGGGCCTTCGCCGTAATCCATATACACGGCGTAGAATGCGGTCTGGGCTGAGGGCACCCCGGCCGCGCGGAAAATATCCGCCGCGACTGTTTCTCTTAAGTATGAGGAATCTGAAAAATTGCTGGAAAAGGTCAATTTCTTGAACCCGTAGAATCGCTGGTCGGCGGTTTCGGGGTATTCGTCCTCGAATTGGTCGAAATCCAGCCGGAAGGGCAGTTTATAGCTGCCGGAACCCCAGGAGCTGCGCAGCGAGGAGTTGCCTTTCAAACGGAAACCGATGTGCTCCCAGGTCTCGCTATTGAAAGTAACGGTCGCATCCACCCAGATGGGGTTGTCCGCGTCATCACCGTCCATGATAGCGCCCCCTCCCATGCCCCGGCCGCCGCCTTGCGGCCGCTCCTGTGCGTCCTCGCCGTTCGTTGGGGGCGTCATGCGCTCCTCAGGCTGGGCATACGGCTGCGCTCCCTCAGGGAATGTCCGGTCATTGCCCTCCTGGCTCCGCAGATCAGGCCCGCCCATTTCAGGCCGTTCCGTCTGGCCATCCTCGGGCGGATTTTGCATCTGCGCGTGTCCGTCAGCCTGTCCGTCCGCCGGCTGCCGGCCGCCGCCTTGGCCGCGGCCCATGCCCTGGCCGGAACCGAATTCACCATAATTCTCCGCCATATCATCCAGAACAGCCTGCCAGTTTTCAGGGGAAAGCGTGATGGTGATTTCATTTACCTTATCGTCCGGAAGGACCAGCGCGTAATCCGGTTCGGTATCGGCGGAGTGGGAATAGTTAGATTGCGTTTCGCTTGCAGATGTTTCCGCGTTCTCCGCTTCCGCGGCGGCGCCGGAGCAACTCACCAGGAAAGCCGCGATCAAAAATGCAGCCGCCAGGTTATGTCCTTTTTTCATTTTTTCATAACTCCTTGATTAAAAATTATTCAAACAACCTGTTATTTAGAGGGTTTATAAAATATTTTTATATCGGCGGTATCCTGCAGAAAATCGATCTCTTCGACTTCCACGTTGCTGATCTTCAAACCGGTGCGCTCTTCCAGGTCATGGATCAGCAGCTCACGGTTTTCAGGCTTGATCAGGTCGATCTTTTCATATCGGACAGACTTGGTCTCATCGTAATCAAAACCCCAGCCTTTTTCGAGCAGCAGCAGCATACCGAAAATAAAGACATAGGCGATCAACAGCATCACGTATTGCTGGTTGTCGAGCAATGCGTAATCCACCATCGCCAGCGCCAGGATAACAAACAAATAGCTCATATCGCGCACCGAGAGCGGATCCGTGCGGAAACGCAGCACGCGGAAAATGGCAAACAAGCCAAAACCTACCCCAAAGCTGATGGCGATATTTCCTGAAAAATAGAAGATCAGGAACAACAAGGAGTTCATCGTCAGGAAGGTAAAAACGAATTTCCGGGATTGTTTTTGCGAGCAATACAACACCCTGACGATCAGGAAAGCCTCCAGGAAATTGATCAAAACATTGACCAGGAACTGCAAATCTTTAGACATAGGACATACTCCTTTGCAGGCATAATCTTATTTTTTCGATATTCGGTTTAAAACGGTTCGCTTTTAACTCAGGCGTCAACAGCGCCAGGCTGACGCAATACTTGCTGAAATTGACCGGCCTGATATACCGCTCGCGGATTGCCTGATAAAACCCGGAGCAGAGCGAGCGGCTGCCGCGCTTGATCTCCACGATTGCCAAGCGGTCCCAGGAAATGAACCCATTTTGGTTATAAGCATTGAAACCCAAATCAACGGTGACCCGTTCAAGCGTATGCTTATTGACCAGCGTCAAGCGGTCGTAACGGTTCCAGATCACCGGCTTAAGCGGCACCAGGCCGAGCGGAAAAACTTCACTGATGAACTGATAATGTTGCGGAGCGAGTCGATTGGCGATATCGTTGATCTGCAAGCGCGATTTGACCGTGCGGCCTTTGCGGTTTTTTTCTTTCACTTCCAAAAATGATGCGCTGCTATTCACGTACTTGCGCATGCGAATTTTGAAACGCGGCCGTCTGCCATTGTGGTGCGCGAAGTAATTCGCATACGATTCCGTGTCGTAGTACAAGGTCAGATAAGGCTGAATGGACTTGCCGGCGACGTGGAGGACGGTATAGTCATCTTTGATTTCATCCAAAATTTCGGGGAGCAGCGCCTCATCCAACAGGTACTTGGTATCGATGCGTTCCTGCAGATTATGCTCATCGAGTTCCGACAACGTGATGGGGTCAAACGTCGAAACGATGCTATCCAGTACGAAGCGGGATCCGGTACGCACGCCTGCTTCCATAATTTGCGGGGCTTGTAAGGTTTTTGTGGTCTTCATGGTAAATCCTCGATCGTAAATATAAGCTTCAGGACAATACCTGCCATCCCGCAATGGGAGTAATAAAAATCCGCCTTAAGGCGGATTTAATATTTTGTTAAAGAATCTTTAACCAGGTGGTTATCCCAGTCCGGCAGGGTCGATGCCATCGGGCAAATTGCCTGAGGCGGATTTTTCCCGGCTGCGCAACCGGCGGGAGCGCGTCATCATGCGGATGATTCCTTTCAGGTTGACCAGCAGGTGCAGCACCAGCATGGCGATCGTGGCATTGGTGGCCATTAAGTGGATCATTTTCAGGTTGCGCGAGTGCACGCCGGAGAGGCCTAAAGCCGGCAGAAAACTCTTGGACATCAGGATTCCGCTGATGATAATGGCAAAGAAAGCGATGAACCCGAAAATATCCAGCGCCAACTTGAAATATTGGAGCGCGTTCCTGACCCGCAGGAATTTGCGGAACATATTGGCAATCCACTGCCAATGCATGGCCACATGCAGCAACAATACGAATGCCAATGCCACGCCGGCCCATTCATGGATAACAATGCCAGTCAGGCGCACCTGGTTCAATAACCAGAATCCGGCCAGCAGGCAACCATCCAGCAGGAGCAGGAACAGATTTTTTCGACTGACGCTTTTATTTGATTTCATGTTTTCACCTGTCAATTTGTCTTTTTTTCCGTTGATAAGAATTTCCCAGGGAGGAGGAGGTGCCCTGGGAAATCTCTGGTTCAAAAATCAACCAATTTGAAAAGGAGAGAAGATGTTTTTGAACGATCAACAAAGCCAATCATAGCGGAATGGCGGTTGCGTGCCATCCGGCGCATGATTGAATTTGGATAGGTCTTTTGCGGGATTTGCGGGCTGACTTTAGGCGGATAAAAAAACGGCAGGCTGCTGCCGGATCATGAGGGAAATTTAACGAGTTGCATCGCGGTAATAATCGCAGATCTGCGCCAAAGGGCAGCGCGCGCATTCCGGCGAGCGGGCATGGCAGATTTCCCTTCCCAGGCGGATGATGTTCAGGTGGCCGGGGCCGTATTGATCAGACGTGAAAACCTTCTCCAGCCAGGCGTGGGTCTTTTCCACATTCATCTTTTGCGGCCGCAACCCCAGCCGGCCGCTGACGCGATACACGTGCGTATCCACCGGAAAAGCGGGGATGCCCAGCGAGAACTGCAGCACGATGGCAGCCGTTTTCGGCCCCACCCCATTGAAGCGGCTCAACCAGGCATGCGCTTCAGCGCGCTCCATGCGCTTCAAGAAATCCAGGTCCAGGCTGCCGCGCTCCGCGCTGATGCGGCGCAGGATGGCCTGCATGCGCGGGGCTTTCTGGTTGGCCAGCCCGGCCGTGCGAATGGCCGCCTGCACTGCCTCCACCGGCGCGTCACGCACATCCTCCCAGGTTTTGAAGCGCGCTTTCAGATTATTGAAAGCCGCGTCGCGGTTGGTGTCGTTGGTATTTTGCGAAAGAATGGTGGAGATCAATTCATCGATGGCCGGCAGCGGCTGGCGCCACTCCGGGATTCCGTAAAAATCAGCCAGCAGCCGGTAAGCGATTTGCGCCTTTTCAACCAGCGCAGGCTGCGGATCGGAAGCAGGCGAAGCGGAACTCATGCCAGCGCCTGTTTCAAAGCCTGCAGCAGTTCGCGGGTGGGCCGTATCTCCCCAATCGCCGTGCCGCGCCAGTTCCTCACCGGCCGTCGATCGTATTCCGCCAGGGCGCTGACCGGATCTTCAACGAAGATGCGCGTTGCCTTCAAAACTGCCAGCGCCGCCACGCAACCGGCGCGCAATAGCAAATCGCCGTCGCTGATCTTGATGGTAATTCCCAGGCTGGTCGGAAACCTGTCTGCTTTCCCGGGCATCACGCCAATGCCGTGAAAACCCTCCGCCCCGATCTTGGTCACCAACGCGCCGCCCGCCGCGCTCATCACGTCCGTATCGAAGCGCTGAGGTCCGCCGATCATGAAAGGATGGCTTTGCATGGCGCCGGTGATCATGCGGCAGGCACGCGCGCGCGGCAGAGCTAACGCTTCCGGCTGGCACAGGCGCGCGTATGCACCGGCGCTGGCTGCCAGCGGCACGGCAAACACCGGCGCCGAACAACCGTCCGTTCCCAGTTCCACCGTATCGACCGGTACCCGGCACATTTCAGCGAAAGTCCGCAGCATGGCCTGCTGCACCGGGTGGGCCGGTTCCAGGTAATTGTCCATGGGCGCGCCGATCATTTTGGCAAAAGCCAGCATGGCGCTGTGCTTGCCGGAGCAGTCATTCTGGTTGGAGTGGAATGCTTCTCCTTTCATGATTTTTTCACGCGCGGTCGCGCCATGGTATGGCGCGTGCACACCGCACTGCAGCATGTCTTCGGTGATGCCGATCTTCGCTTGCAGCTTTTCCAGAACAAGCACGTGTTCATCCGTTCCCGAGTGGGAAGCGCACATGACGGCAATTTCCTGCGCACTCAAACCGTACTGATCGCATCCGCCGGCTTCAAGAAAGGCCAGGATCTGAAAGGGTTTGGATGCCGAGCGCAGGAAGACCGGGCTGCCGGCGTCTCCTGCAGAAAAAACAATCTTGCCATCCGGTTGGGCGATGGCAAGACTGCCGTAGTGAACAGATTCAACAATCGGGCCGCGGGTGACTTCCACCAGCGGAAAGGCCTGTCCGTTCATTCGATTACGGCACCTTTTTGGATAAATAATTCAAACATAATTGGCTGAAACCATAAGCCAGGCGCGCCCGGATCACTTCCATTTCCGTTTTATTGCGCGCCTTAAAATCATCCACCAGGGATGCGCCGACGGCTTCGATTTCGTCCAGATCGTTCTTGCTGTCGGCATTCTTTTCAGCCAGGTGATCCACTTTTTTTAGGAACTTCTGCATTTCTTTGGCGTCTTCGCGGGTGACCAGTTCCCCGCGCCCGCTGATGATGATGAAATCCTTGAACCTGGCGGATTTCAGTATTTCCAGGCTTTCGTCCCAGGCTTCCAGATCGGCAGTTGCCAAAAATGGCGGTTGGTTGATCATCAAAGTATCTCCAACGAAAGCGATTTTCCTCTCGGGCAGAACGGCCCAGATGGAGCCTCTGGACGGCCCGGGATGATATTCCAGTTGCAGCGGCTCATCCTCCCAATTGACGCTCATTTCATTGGTGAAAGTGATCTCGGGATGCGCCCAATGCACACTGTTCACATCGTTCAGGGTTTCCCAGATCGAACCGGTATGAGAAGGCTGCGGCTTGCCGGCGGAATTGCGCCCGGTAATGGCCTGGGCGGTTTTTTCGTGGGCGATGATCGGGCAGCGCAAGGCGCGGGCGCCCAAACAGCGATCGTAATGTTCATCCAGCAGCACCAGCAGCCGATCCGACCCGTTCCCCGAGTGGCCGCAGCTTGAGCGCCAGACTTGGGCGTCCTTGACATTGATCGGCGCGTCGATCATGATCACGCCAGCCGAGGTTTGTATGGCTCCAAGTGTGACCCCATCGTATTCAGTCTCGATCACCACACCTGAAACAATTTCTTTCATGCAGACCCTTTCCGTTCAGTCCATTATTTCCGTTGAGATGGGTGAGAGTATAACATAAAGACCCCGCTAATCTTCAGGACGCCAGTTTTGAGAGATCTGAGTCTTGATTAATTTCCGCACCAGGTTGCAGCGCGGGCAGGAAAGGCTGTTGCACAACAGCGCAAAGGGATCGTCGCGGATCAAAGCCACGGCCGAATTAATCAAAACCTCCAGCGGCACAGCCGACCAGGTCGCATCGCCCACCGTAACCACGCGCAGCTCATCCTGCAGGTAATAATTGATCTTGTGAAAACCGTCCGGGCAGCCCGGAAAATGCGGGCATTCCACAATGCCATCTTCGGTCAATGCCCAGCGCACAAACTGCTTGCGATTCGCCAGGCATTCCGCGTAATGCAGGCTGAAGTTTTCCGCCGGTTCGGCTCCGAGCAGCGCCACCCAGCCTTTCAATTCCATCAAGCGGCGGATGGGCGCATAGGGATCCTGCGGCGTCTGTCCGGCAAGTGCCGCGTCCAGCCCCAGCCCGGTGAAAGACAGGATGGGGTGCGTTGAACGGTATACGCCAGGGTATTTGCGCAGCAATTCTGAAACTTCGCTGTTCGGCCGATCGCCGGGCAGGTCGCGCGTGAAGATCGAGGCGTTCAGGTTGGCGGCGCTTGCGCTGCCGTAATCGACAAAATTATCAGGGGGGCCTACCAGCGGGACAACCATGGTGGCAGTGGTGAAAGTGGGCATCATGAGGTTGTCTATGGTGCCCAGGATAGCCCCCAGCAGGGTTTCCGTCCCGCCGCGGATTTCGCCCAGCCGCGCCGCGGCAACGTGCGCCAGCACGGGCGTGCTGCGGTTCAAGCCCAGCTTTTCCAATCCAACGGCAATATCGCGGTATGAGATCATCTTATTACAGCTTTATGTAAATTATATAAGATTACCGCGTTCCGGCCTCCCGGCAAACGGGTACGGTATCCATGTTGGTTTTGCTGTTCAACGGCAGCCCGAAATAGGGCGAGGGATCGAGTGTATTCTCGATATCCAGTTCATTCAGATATTTCCCGTTACCGTCATCCTTGACAACCGAAAAATGCAAATGCACGCCCACCGGGTTATTGGGTGTTCCCGAAAAATCGCCCTGGTAGCCCAGCAAAGTCCCAGCCTTCACGAAAACCTCGTGCGTATCGGGCGGGAACGCATCCGAGATAAACGAGTTGCCGTCTTTATCTGCCATGTGGGTGTAGTACGTCCAAATCTGGCGGCCGGGTTGAAACGGATCGTTGGGAATGCGGATAATCAGGCTGGATTTCCAATCTTTCTCGCGAGTCAGGTATCCATCGTACGCGGCATAAACCGGCGTTAAGCCCGCTTCTGTTCCGGCAAAGATATCGATGCCTTGATGGCGGTGGCCGATTTTAAAGGAATCCCCCCAGATAAACCCCACCAGCCCGTCGGTGGGCATGGCGAACGGCGCGTCTCCGCAGCGATCGCCGGTTTGGATTGCCCAATCGGCGTGCGCCTGGGGATCGCGCATCCACTCAAAGAATTTCAGGTAGCGCGCAGGCCGGAAAGCGACGCGCAGGAAGTAATAGCCGACCAAACCCACCAGAGCGACAGCCAACAGGATTAAAGCGGTTTTGATCATTTTCATAGTGTTGGAGTGACAGCGATAATTCTACACCGTTGCAAGCATTGACCAGGGGCCGGCCCAGGTGACCGTCACATCCCTGACCTTGCCCAGTAAATTTTCATCCGTTTCGACAAACACCAGTTTATTGGTGGGTGTACGCCCGCGCCAGCGGTTCTTCGCTTTGGTCTCAAACAGAACCGGCGTGGATTTTCCCAAATAGGTCTGGTTGATTTCGGCGGTGATCTGTTCCTGCAAATTTTCGATCACGCGGAAGCGGCGCCATTTTTCCTCGTCCGGCACGTCGTCGGGCATGCTGCGCGCGGAGAGCGTTCCGGGCCGCGGGGAATAGCGCGCCACATGTGTCATATCGGGGCGCACCCGGTTGAGGATATCCACCGACCGCTGGAATTGTTCCGCGCTTTCGCCCGGAAAGCCCACGATCAGGTCGATGGCAATGGAAACCTGGGTGAAACGCCGGCGGATTTGCTCCACCACCTTTAAATACTGGGCGGCCGTGTAGCCCCGCCGCATGGCTTCCAGCACCCGATCGTCGCCGGCCTGGATGGGCAGTTCGAAATGCGGCATCACCTTGGGAAATTCAGCTACGGTATCCAGCAGTTCGTCAGTCATGTAATTGGGATGCGAGGTCAGAAAGCGGATGCGTTCCAGGCTCTCGATTTCATGAATGCTGCGCAGGAGATCGCTCAACGACGGGTAACCGGGTTGGTCGTGGCCGTAACGGTCCACGATCTGGCCCAGCAGCGTGATTTCCTTCACCCCGCGCGCCGCCAATGAACGCGCATCTGACAGGATTTCCTGCGGCGGGCGGCTGATCTCGCGGCCGCGCTTAAGCGGGATCACGCAATAACTGCAAGCGTGCGAACAGCCGAACACCACCGGCAGCATGGCTGAGATCTGCTTTCCATGGCTGGACTCCGGCAGTGTGTAGGCAAACTCCTCGTCCAGGATGTGGTCGATATATGCCTGGCGTGATTTTTCTGTTTCGCGGCCCTGACCGGTGATCCTTTCGATCAACGGGTATGGATCGGAAGGGCCGGAGAAAACGTCGACATATGGAAAGCGCTTCTGCAGGGCTTCGTGCCCCTGCACGCCCACCAGGCAGCCCATCAAGTTGATGAGTAGATCGGGTTTTTGTTGCTTTAGTTTTTTTAACGAGGACAATCGGCCGATTGCCTTATCCTCGGCGCTTTGGCGTACCACGCAGGTGTTGAGCACGATCACGTCGGCTTCCTCCACCTGACGGCACTCCTGGTAGCCCAACCCTTCCAGCGCAGACGAAACTCTCAGTGAATCGGCGCTGTTCATCTGACAGCCCTCGGTCCAGATATGGTATTTCACGCCCGCGATTATATCAGCAATTCGGACAAGAATAATCGCATTTAGAAAACGCCGGCCCTTATAGTACAATAGCGCCATGCCAATTCCCGAATTTTTGCCCTACCGGCGGAAAAAAAGCCGGTTTGGGGTTTTCATGGTAGCCTTCGTGGTTCTCATCATCACAGGGCTGCTGCTCTACCAAATTCCATACATTCACCGCCGGGCGAGCTGGCGGCTGGATATCGCTTATACCTACGTGCGCATGCTGTTGAATCCGGCCCACAAGCTGCCGACACCGGCCCAACTGCCCACTCCGGCCGTCGAGATCCAATCTGCCGGAGGCACGCCGACAGCTTCGCCGGAACCCTCGCCGACCCCGCTGCCCAGCCCAACGCCGATCCGCACCGCCACACCCACCCTGGTGCCCACCCCCATCCCGGGCGTAGTTCAGCTTCCGCCGCCGGCTTATGACGAAGCCCGCGATAAGCAGGACGTGAACAATTGCGGGCCGGCCACCCTGGCGCTCTACCTGCGCTTCTTCGGCTGGAGCGGAAACCAGCACGACATCGCCAAGATCATCAAACCCGAATCCGACGACCGCAACGTGAACGTGGATGAGATCACCTACTACGTGCGCAATTACAGTGGTTGGTTGAATGCGGAATTCCGCGTGGGCGGCACGCCGGAACGCTTGAAAGAGATCCTGGCCGCCGGCATCCCGGTGATGATCGAAGAATCTTTCACGGTCGACCGAAAATACTGGCCCGAAGACGATCTGTGGGCCGGCCACTACCTGTTGATCACCGGCTACGACGACGCCAACCAGGTCTTCACCGCGCACGATAGCGAATTGGGGCCCAACCAGAAGATCCTGTATGACGATTTGAACGATAAATGGCAATCATTCAACCGTGTGTACATCATGGTTTATCCGCCGGATATGGAGCCGGTCATTCAGAGTATCCTGGGGGATGACTGGGATAACGATCTCAACCGCCGGAACGCATTGGAAGCTGCCGAGCAGGAGACGCAAGACGATCCGCAAAACGCGTTTGCGTGGTTCAACCTGGGCACCAATCTCACCTATTTCGAGCGGTATGACGAAGCCGCCAGCGCCTACGATACCGCCCGCACGCTCGGCCTGCCACAGCGCATGCTGCGCTATCAATTCGGGCCGTTTATCGCGTATTTTCACTCCATGCGCACCGATGATTTGCTGACGCTGACCAAGTACGCTCTGGAAATTTCGCGCACTTCGGAAGAAGCGATGCTGTGGCGCGGTTGGGCATTCTACCGCCAGGGCGACAATGGCACCGCGTTGAAATATTTCCGCGACGCTTTACGGATCCATCCGGATTACGAGGAAGCCAAACTGGCTATCCAAACCGCGCAGAACAATTAGGGCATGAGCGAAACTGGCAGCCTGGATTTCGGAAAAGTGCGCGCGGTCATCTTCGATATCGACGGCACGTTAAGCGATTCCGACGACCAGATGGTTTTAAAAATAAAGGGTTGGCTGAAACCGCTGCGCTTCATGCTCTCCCCGCGGAAACGCCAAGCTATCGCCCGCTGGCTGGTGATGGCGCTGGAATCCCCCGGAAATTTCCTCTACAACCTTTTTGACCGATTATCGCTGGACAGCCTGATGATGCGCTGGATGAACTGCCTGACCCGCAACCGAAAAAATCGGCCGCGGAAGTATCGCATCATCCCGGGCGTCGAAGAAATGCTGCGCGAATTGGCCAACGGACTGCCGCTGGCCATCGTCAGCGCGCGCGACGAGGAAAGCAGCCTGGCATTCGTGCGCCAATTCGGCCTCGAACCGCTTTTCGGGATCATCGTGACCTCCCAAACCTGTGAACACACCAAGCCCTTTCCCGAACCGCTGCTGTACGCCGCGCAAAAACTGAATATTAAACCGGAACATTGCCTGATGGTGGGCGACACCACCGTGGATATCCGCGCCGCGCGGCTGGCGGGCATGCAGTCGCTGGGAGTGCTGTGCGGGTTCGGCACGCGCCGCGAACTGCTGCGCGCCGGGGCGGACCACATCCTCGAATCCACCGCGCAATTGATCGAACACCTCCGCGAGCGGATTCAAGAACTCAGTAAAGAGAAAATAGCAAAATCTTAAATAGACGCGGATCTGCCAACCGGCTAAGCGGGGAACTTGCCGGGATTGGTGATCTTGCGGAAGGCCGTCTCGTTGCCGGCCCGCAGCGCTTCGCGGGGGGAAGCGCCCGCCAGGATGGCCTGCAAAAAACCGGCGTTGAAGCAATCCCCCGCGCCGGTGGCGGCGAGCGAGGAAGCAGCCGTGTTCTGCACAGCCGGCAGCGACACTGACTGCCCGGCATCCGTATAACTGCTGCCGCGTTCGCCCATTTTCAGGATCAACGCCCCGCAGCCCTGCGCGATTAGCGCGCCCACCTGCGCATCCTGCGGCTGATCGCCGGCCAATTGGCGCAGTTCAAGCTCGTTCGGCAGGAAATAATTCACCTCCTGCAGGAGACTCAGGATCTTTTCGCGCGCCTCGGCTGAGCTGCACACCCCCGGGTCAAGGCTGGCGCTGAGGCCATCCTGCCGGGCGTGCTTGAGAATACGCTGAACGGCAAGAAATTGGTCATCGCCTGAAAGGATGTAGCCTGAAATATGCAGGTGGTTGAAATTTGCCAGTTCAGGGATGATCTCATCAGCCGGCAGCGGCAAGGCGTTGGCGCCGCGGCTGCCGAAGGTGGTTTGGCTCCCGCCCGGCGTGGCTACCATCATGAAGAATCCGGTTTGCCGGGCGGCCAGCCGGCGCACGAAACGGCAGTCCGTTCCGGTCGATGTGATGCGGTCAAGCGACCAATCGCCCAGCACATCGCTGCCCAGATTGCCCGCCAGTGCGGCCGCGCATCCCAGGCGGCTGAGCGCCATGGCGGTCATGCAGCCCGAGCCCCCCAGGCGGAAATCCGCCCGCTCGGCGTGTGTGCGCCCGCCCTCCGGCGGATAAGCCGGCGTTTGCAGGCTGAAATCGATGTTGATATCGCCCAGCACCAGACAGGTCAGCGGCTGCATGCTATCGCGCAGTCTCCACGGCTGCCATGAAACGCTTGACTTTGTCGATGTCCACCGGTTTCTCCGGGTGTCCTTCTTCCTTCATGCCGAAACCCACGATGCAGCCGTCGGCATACTTAAAGAACTCAGCCACGTTGGCCTCGGTCATTCCGCTGCCCATCAGGATCGGGCGGCCCTTGGCCAGTTCTCTGGCCTGGCGCACCTTGTCCACGCTGGGCGCGTCGCCGGTCATGCGGCCGGAAATGATGAGCGCGTCGGCCAGGTAAAATTCGGTCCACTCGATGTGGGTGGCCAGGTCGATGCCCGGGAAGCGCACCGAATGTTTCTTGTCCACATCGCAGAACAGTTTGACGTTTTCAGCCTGGGCCGCTTTGCGCGCCGCAAGCAGTTCGCGCGCGCAGCCGTGATCGAATTCGCCGGTATCCCATACGCCCGCGCCGGTCAGCATGCACACGCGGATGAAACTGGCGCCGCTGGCAATGGCGATGCCCAGGCAGACCCGCCCGCCGTTGTGCACCACGTTGATGCCCACCGGCACGTTCACGGCTTTGACCACCTCGGCGGCGGCCACCGCCTGGGCGCACATCTGCTCGGGCGCCACGTCCGTGCCCACCGCGAAGGGCAGATCCCACATGTTCTCCACGATCAATCCATCCACGCCGCCTTCCACCAGGGTGCGCGCGTCGCGCAGGGCGAAATCGATGATCTGCTGCATGCCATATCCGGTATAGCCCAGCGAGCCGGGCAGGGGCGGCAGATGCACCATGCCGATCACCGGTTTTGGATTCTTAAATATCTCGCCCAGGCTGTTCATACGGTAGCTGTTCATTTCCTGGCGCCACATTTCCACTTTTTCAGTCATCTCGACCTCCGTAATTTTGGATTAATTGTAAAGGATAGTAGCAAATTTGGCTGGAATGATCTCGCGGCGCGGCCTACGTAAACAACAAAACGGCCGGCGGGTGTTCCATGATAAAATCCAGCCAATCATTTTTGGAGAGAAACATATGTCCGAACCCATCTTAGTCGCAGTCGCCTGGCCTTACGCCAACGCAGAAATTCACGTGGGCAACCTGGTCGGTT
>CALGUJ010000177.1 GCA_937902055.1 uncultured Pelolinea sp. | reverse complement strand
CCAGAACTTCACGCCCGCGGTGACAAACTTGCCTTTGGTGCGCTGCGCGAGGTAGTCGTCCAGGCGTTTGTCCTGCTCGGCGGAAAGGCGGAAGGATTCATCCACCTTGACCGGGTAGGCAGTGGCTTCCTCGGGTGTGAAAAAGGCCGAGAGCGGCAGCATGCCGACCTCGTGCGAATACACCGGCAAGCCCTTGCGCTGGGCGATCCAGCGCGCGGCGGCTTCCGGATAGAACATGCCGTTGAACACCACCACCGCCAGTGGATTGGCCCGCTCGATCAGGTCGCTGAACTGACGCACCACGTTATAAGCGCAGAGCATGTACTCGCGCGCCAGGTAACGCGTGCCTTCGTCATCTTGCAGGTGATGGATGCGCAGGATCCAGCGCAGGGAAGGCAGCACCAGCCGGCCCAGGGGAAATTCCTGCCACTCGAATGCCAGTAACTCTTCCAATGAAAGAGCGGCCATGGCGCGTGCCAAATCTTCATCACGCTGCAGGGTAAAGGGTTGCACCTGCGCGCCATCGAAAACCCGGCGCGAGGTGCGCATGCATTCGGCGCAGGGCGGCGGGGTTTGCGGATGAAGCTTATCGGTGCCCAGCACGCAGTGCGACAGGCCTTGATTACAAACGAAGTGAATGACCGGCCGGCCGGCGCGGCGCAGCGCCAGGCTGCTGACCAACGAAAAGCCGGCGTTTTGGCTCAAACCGGAAAGGCGCGTGGATGCGTTGAAAAAGATCACCGGCTGCTCCGCGGAGGCCGCGGATGGTTCGATCTCGCCGGTCAAAGCTTTCACGCGCTGCTGGTTGCGCAGCAGGTTACCTTCGCGCTTTAACCGCTGCCCGGCTCGCTGGAAAACATTCATGGCTTCAGTTTCTACAGATATCGCCGCAATTTCTTGAGCGAAGATTGTTCGCTATCATAAACGCGCTTGACGCCGTCGCCCAGGGCCATCTCGGTGACGCGGATGTACTTGACCAGCAGGCGGAAGCCGCCCGGTTCGACGGAAGCCGCCTGGTCGCCGCCCCACATGGAGCGGTCCAGGGTGAAGTGGCGCTCCACCAGGCAGGCGCCCAGCGAAACCGCCACCACGGAGGTGACCAGCCCGACTTCGTGGCCGGAATAGCCGATCGGGCAGGAGGGATACTGTTCTTTCAGGGTGGGGATCATGCGCAAATTCAGCTCGGCCGGGTCGCAGGGGTAAGCGCTGGTGGCGTGCGTGACGACCAGATCCTGCGTGCCGATCACGCCCACCGCGTCCTTGATCTGTTCACCGGTGGACATGCCCGTGGAGAGGATCATCGGCCGCCCGGTGGCGCGGATCTTACGCAGCAGGGAGTGGTCGGTCAGCGAAGCCGAGGCGATTTTATAGCAGATGGGGTCGAACTGCTCCATGAAGTCCACGGCGCCCTCATCCCACACGGACACGAACCAGTCGATGCCCAGCTCCTTGCAGTAGCGGTCGATCTCCTGGTAGGCTTCCTTGCTGAATTCAACATGCTCGCGGTAGGCCATGTAGGTGATGTAGCCCCAGGGAGTTTCGCGCATGAGGTCGCGCTGTTCCTTGGGAACGCAAATCTCCGGCGTGCGTTTCTGCAATTTCACGGCGTCGGCGCCGGTCTCCTTGGCGCTCAGGATCATGTCCTTGGCGATGTCCAGGTCGCCGTTGTGATTGATGCCGATCTCCGCCACGATGTAGCAGGGATAACCGTCCCCGATCATGCGATTGCCGATTTTGACTTCACGTGCCATTTATCGCTCCTCGATTCAAAGTAGGTTATTGGGTTTCAGGATGCCAGAAAACTGCCGATCAGGCGCATGTCGCACTGCTCGGTGCATTTCAGCCCGGGGGTCAGGTCGAAGTGATCCAGGCGGAAACGCTTGTATTTCTCGCCATTCCAGATGTCGTGCAGCGACTGCGTCTTGGCGTCGCCCAGGATGATCTCGTTGTTGAAGTCCTCCACGCATTCCACCGACTCGCCGTTCGACTTGATGGTCATGGACGACCAGGGGAACTGGCAGAATTCCAGCCAGTGGATGGACTGGGTGGTCTGCCGGTTGTCTTCGTACCACATCTGGTCCTGGCTTTTGAGATAGACGTAGGCGTCCATGCCCTTGAAAGCGTCCTTGACCTTCTGGAACTCTTCCTGCTGCCAGGTCTTGTTCAGGTTGATCATGGTGATCACGATGGTGGTTTTCAGGTTGCGTTGGGCTTTCACGTCCAGCAGCTTGAGGATCTTTTGGTAGCTTTCGGAGAAGTTGGATTGCTGCCCGCGCACTTCCTTGTGGCGCAGGTCGTCCACGCTCTCCACCGAGTATTTGATGTAATCCAGGCCGTTCTCGAAGGTTTCGATGGTACGTTCCAGGTTGATGT
>CALGUJ010000176.1 GCA_937902055.1 uncultured Pelolinea sp. | reverse complement strand
TCCATTCTTCCTCTGGCGCCGGCGAGCTGGTCACCGGTGTGCAGGCCTCCAGGTATAAATTCAGGCTGCGCTCCACCGCTCGGCCGACGAAATTGACCAACGCCACCGGTTTCCCGGCGTCCGCCTGATCCAGCACTCGGTAATACTGCCGGCGGTTGATGCGCTGGATCACGGTCGGTGGATATCCGGCTCGCATCAGGATCAGGTTCATCACCAGGCGCGCTGTACGGCCGTTACCGTCGATGAAGGGGTGGATCGCCACCAGGCGGTGATGCGCCAGGGCTGCCAGTTCAACCGGATGGCCGGATTTTTCCTCACCCAAAAGCCATTCTCCCCATTCCGTCATCAGGTTGGGAACAAGCCACGATTCGGGCGGAGTGAACGCCGCGCCGGCGATCCGAACCTGGGTCTCACGATACCGGCCGGCATTTTCATCATCGATGCGCGATAGGACCAGTTTGTGGATCTGGCGGATATGGAAGGGGGTAATCGGTTCGGATGAAGCCACCAGGTCTTCAACATAGTCTATCGCGTCCCGGTGATTGATTACCTCGAAATGCTCGCGCAGGGATTTCCCGCCAACCGTCAGACCGGTCTCGAGGATCAGGCGAGTTTCTTGTAAGGTGATCGTACTGCCTTCGATCGCGTTGGAATTGTAGATCCACTCCACCAGAATCTGGTCACGCAGCCGGGTAACCGCTGCAGCGGGTAGGGGGCGCAGTCCGTCTAGCTGCTCTTTTTTATGCTCTATCCTGGCAAGTAGTCGTGGTTCAATCATTTTTGGCACCTTTTCGGTATCGGATACGCATTAATATTATACATCCGATACCGATATTCATGAGTATTAACCTCAAATCCAATCGATGGCCCAACCCTGGGAGTTAAACGATCTTACCCAATGTAGAAGGTTTTGTTCCGGCGAAGTCACCGGTCAATATGGCTGATAAATCGTCCCATTATCGATCGGGAGCACCTCATATCTGTAAGTGGAGAAACGGTGATGTGCTTTTCTACACTTCACCGTTTCTCCACTTTGAGTCCTATTACTTATCAATTTCCCCGTTCAGCCTGCTTAAAAGGTCTCTCGCTTCCGCGTGGCTCTTGAACAGTCGCCTGGCGCGATCCAGGTGGATCTCCCCATTTCGAGCCTGATGCAGCAGCGCCGCCCACGGCATCTCACTGCCAATCGCTGCTGCGTACGCCTTTGCCTGCTGGCGGGACGTTGATTCAGAGAAACCAGGCACGCCTTGCAGTTCCGCCAGAACTCGCCGGCTCTCAGCTTGGGCTAATGCCGCGATCTTTTCTAGAATTCGCTCACTGGTTTCGTTCCACCTGTCGGGCAGGATTTGCCTGGGCGGAGCCACCTGCCTGGGTGGATTGGCCTGAGCATATACTTTCTGGGTCTCCCTCCAATAATCGCGCCGGCTGGGAACCGACACAATCTTGAATTCGGGAAGCAGCAGACCGGTCAAAGTTCCGCCGTGCACGCAGCTGGTATCCAAGCAGAAGACACGATCCTGGAAAATGAACGGCTGCCCATTGTGTAGATGGTCATGGTGTCCAACGATCAACGGTTTTTCACCATCGTACAGGGCATACCAGGGCTGTTCATATTGGTTCCGGAGATAATGATCTCCCGACATCGTGCCGCATAACACCGTGTCCCGCTGCTGCTCCAACGGAATGCCCGGCTCAAGATAGCCATGCGCAAGTATGGCTTCAGGAAGATCGATGTATAGAGGAAAGCTGCCCATCCGTTCCAGCGCTTGCGGATACGCTGGCCCGAACTCCTCTCGCGATATGATCTGCGACAGTGCTAAACGGACTTCATGTCGCGCACCGCGAACGTGTTTCCGTTCATGGTTGCCCATCAGGCTGAGCCGGGAAGGATTGTTGCTAAAGAAATCCAGCACCTGCGCCGAATCCGGTCCGCGGTCGACGATATCGCCCAAGGCGATGATTAGATCATCGTCCAGGATGCCGGCTTTATCGAGCAACCCCTGTAGTTCGGTCAAACAGCCGTGGATATCTCCAATGACGAAGATGTTCATAGCAATGATGATAACTCACTTGTGGGGTGACACGTTATGAAATTTCTTGACAATGGTATCAATAGTGGTATCATATTGATATGCCATCCATCAAAGATATTCTCGCAACCATGCGGCGGAACCCGAAAGGGGTAAGTTTTGGAGATTTGTGTAAAGTATGCGACCATTTCTTTGGTGAGGCCAGACAGTCCGGCAGCAGCCACAGGATCTACAACCCCCACCCAGGGTGGGGGCAAGACACCCTGGCCGGGAGATCCGCGAGTGAACATTCAAAACGACAAAGGAATGGCAAAAGCTTATCAGGTGAAGCAAGTGCTCAAAG
>CALGUJ010000175.1 GCA_937902055.1 uncultured Pelolinea sp. | reverse complement strand
ATGAAAATCGTTCATTCCTTGCCCTTGCCCGGCAATTGAAAATGGTTGGTTTGGATGATCTTGCAAAACTTTCGGAATCCATCCGGCAAGTCATTGATTCAACCCGCGCGGATTAAAAACCACTTAAATCCATCGGAATGAATACCGACACCCTCATTCGTACAGCCACGGAATCAGACCAGGAAAGCATCGATTCGTTTTTGTATAATGCCGCTGCCGTCCATCGACATCTGGATTGGCGTTCGCCGATGGATTGGTTGGGCAATAATAATTTTCTGCTGGAATTAGAAAGCCGGCGATTGAAGGGTATCCTGATCTGTACAGCCGAACCGGGTGAAGTTCACTGGATTCGTATCTTCGCATCGCATGATTTCTCATCCATGGAAAACCGATGGCAATCCCTGTTCAGCAAATTCCTGGAACACGCTTCGCTGCAGGCAGAACCGATCACAGTCGCAGCCATCGCCTATTTTGAATGGATGCGGGAGTTGCTGGAATTGAACCAATGGCTGGTGCATCAAAAGGTCGTCCAGTTAAAATGGGCCGATAATCGCTTGGGCAAGCTCGATAAGAAATGGCCGGAGGCCTTGGTTATCCGGCCGATGTCTTACAAGGACTTGCGCGAGGTCACCCGCATCGACCAGGAATGTTTCCCGTTTGTCTGGACCCAATCGCAGGATGTGATCACCCGCGCTTTTGACCAATCCTCGCATACCACTGTCGCAACGTTGCACGGTGAAATCGTAGGGTTTCAGATCAGCACTTCTTACCGCTCGGTGGCGCACCTGGCCCGCCTGGCAGTATCACGCAAACACCAGGGTCAATACATCGGCCAGGCATTGGTCCATTACATGCTCAAGCATTTTTTCAAACCCTGGATCCGTGAGATAACCGTCAATACCCAACAAGATAACCAGGTTTCTTTGAATTTATATAAAAAAATGGGATTCATCCCAACCGGTGAGATGTATCCCATTTATCTATATCAAAAGTAAAAATTGGTCGCTACTTCTTCCGGCTGCGACGCATTTTAGATTCCTGAATCTCAAGGAAAACCTCCACCACAGCGGGATCGAAATGTTTTCCCGATTGCTCTCTGATGTATTTCATGGCTTCCTCATCCGACCAGGCCGGCCGGTAAGGCCGATCCGATCGCAGCGCATCCCACACATCCACGATCGCGAAGATTCTGGCAGATAGAGGGATTTCTTCGCCTTTCAAACCGCGCGGGTAACCGCTGCCATCCCATTTTTCATGATGACAATAAGGGATATCGGTCGCTTTTCTCAGGAATGGGATCGTTGAAAGCATGTCGTATGCATAGATTGGATGCTTGCGCATGATTTCCCATTCTTCCTCACTCAATGGGCCTTCTTTCAGAAGAATATTATCCGGCACTCCCATCTTGCCGATGTCGTGCAGCAATGCCCCGCGTTGGACGTGGATGATCTCCTCATCCGTGAATCCCAGTTTGCGGGCCATGCGCAAGGTCATGTCCAGCACACGTTGGCTGTGTCCTTGAGTTTCACGATCGCGAAGTTCCAACGTGCGCGCCCATCCTTCCAATGTGGTTTCGTAGGCAACTGCCAAATCGAGGTTCGATTTCTCAAGGTCGCGGAAGAGCAGCGCATTATCCACGGCAATGGCAGTTTCAGACGTTAACGTATTCAGAAAATTGACCCACTCCTCGTCCGGGTTGAGCGGTGATCGGTGGAATAACTCCAACACACCTTGCACCTTGCCTTTGGAGATCAACGGCGCGCCGTAATACGCCGCAAACCCTTCGCCGGATAACAATGGGGATTGTTTCAGCGATGTTTCTTCGGCGGACAGGTCGTTGATATGCACGACGTCCATAATTTCAGCCGCGTGCCCCGCCAATCCTTCGCCGATATTCAACTTCGTGTATTTCAACGCATCTGTTTGAAAACCGCGCCCGGCCACAAAGAACAATTGCTGGTTTTCCTCATCCATCAGGAGCACATCCGCCGCGTCCACTCCCAATTGATCAGTGACTTGCTCCAGCAGCAAATAAAGGGGAATTTGCAGATCGATGTTGGTTGTGATGGCTACGTTGATGTTCTGCAGCGCTGAAAGACGCTTGAGCTGCATTTGCAGGCGTTTCTCGGTTTCGCGGCGCTGGATCAATTCCTGCTGAGCGGTTGTATAGAGCTGGGCGTTTTGGATCGCCACGGCGATCTGATGCGAAAGCGTCAGCAGGATCTGTTTTTCCTCGGAGGAATAAGGTTGTTCGGAAAGCTTCGGGCCCAATGAAATGAATCCGAGTAATTCGCCTTTGGCGGTCAACGGAATGTGAATATCCGCTTCCATTGAATTGATGACTTCCTTTTCCTGTCCCCAGATCGACCGGAACTTGGGATTGGTCTCCATATCCTGTTGGTTGATCACATGATCGTGATTGGATAGTTGGACAATCAGGGGATGATCGCTGGCAATGTTGGTTCTGGGGGGCAGCCGCATGCCGTTCTGGTAGAAAATAACAAAACTCTTGCGGTTATTCTGCCGCAAGAATAGAGCAGCCCGTTTAACATGCAGCGTGGTTGTCACTTCACCGATGATCATTTCCGACAGTTTTTCAAGGTCGATTTCTGAGGACGCTGCCTCGCTCACGCGTTGGATCATTTTGACAGCGTTGTACTGTTCACGAAAGAAATATCGATCGATCCAGTTTTGCAGAGAATCGCGGAAAGGCTGTAATACAAGCGCCGCCAAAATGGAAACCACCAAGGAGGTCGATACCAACGCGCTGGTTGTACTGGCGTGCAGCACCTGGAATGCAAAGGTGATCAGCAAAAAATAGATCGCGCTGATAATGATGGTGGGTATGAAATAGATAATGCTTTTACGAATGACGACTTTAATATCCAGCAGTTGATGCCGCAGAATGGCATAAGCCATGAATCCCGCAGCGATCACGTTGGATGCGACGTCCACCGGATATCGGCCCAATTCCGTAAAATTTAATGAGCCCCCGGCCAGGATGAAAATCACAGCGATCACGAAGAAAGAAAAACGCGTGACCTGGTTCTCGTCATTCGTGGAGCGGACACTCTGCATGAGTTTGAACAGACAAAAGACCATCACGATGTAACTCGGCCCGGCCACCAGGTAGATCAACGGGTTGAATTCATAAACCAACCCTCCATTGATGACGTCTGCGCTGGGAATAGCCAGGCCGGTGAATTGCGTGATCAAAACAGCGAGAAATCCATAAATATAAACAAACCTGGCGCCTTTGATCTTCTGGTTGAGAATGGATTGCGTGAAATACAGAAACGAAACCATCGAAGCCGCTGCGAAGGATGTCATCCCCCGAAACCAGAACAAGGTATCGCCGACGTCCAGCAAGACCACTAAGGCAGAGATGGACCATAAAAGCATGCAGGCAATATAAAGAAGAAATCTCCTCTTTACGGTATTCTGAGGTTTTGAAAAAGCCACTGCCAGTGAAAGGAGTGTATAGAAGGCAGTGGCAACTGCGGGTATCAATATCTTAATAAATTGCTGCATAGAGTAAATTTCAATCCATATTGATCAACTTTTCAAACAAATGTTCCTTTGGCTGCATTCGCGGGGGCTTGATGTGAGCCAAGTCGGCCCCGGCGGCGTGCTGGCTTTGCATATAATGTTCGAATGCACCGCAAGGCAGCGCGCTGATTTTCAGGTTATGATTTCCCATGATTTCCTCCAACCCGGTATACTCCGGATGGATGGCGCGTATGTTATCTTCAACCAACCGGTGAACCTCTTCCATCGGCAGATGATCCGGCTTCTTGAACTCGATGTACAGGTGAAGGATCGGCTTCCCATCCTCGATTTCTTTTTTCGCAGTCCAATCGACGTAATCAATATTGGATTTATTGATTGCCTGCCAGATCGATTTCTCCGTAAATCGTACCATATTACTGAGATCGATCATATCGTCACCGCGGGAATAAAATCGGAATTGAGGTAAAGCGACATTGATTTCCGCATCGCCAATGGATTCGACTGTGAACATATCGCCGACACGGTAGCGCATGAATACTCCGCCCAACAAGTTTGTGAAGACGATCTCGTAGATGCCGGGTTCCAATTCATCAGTCAACACAGTTTTGGGGACATAATTCGGGTCGGCCTTATTCTTGAGGTGCTCCTCAAGCGGAATGAACTCGTAAAAGTTCAGGTGCGGATAGAAAGTCATTCCCTTATAATTCCATCCTTGCAGGCATTGCATGCCGCCTTCGGTGCTGCCGTAACCTTCCAATGGCTTTCTGCCCCAGTAATATTCGACTTTCTCGCGGTAAATGTCGGTGTCCATTCCGCCGGTCATTACGCCTTTGAGCCTCCAGATATCCTTGGGCAGCATTTTTCGATGATTGAGTTTGGAAATAACCAAACCTTTCAATAATCTGGCGATGGTTTTCATTTTCATATTCTTCATCGAAGATTTCCCGCCGCCTGCGCCTTGCTCGAATTTCTCCCCCATTTTTGCCAAAACACTGGCAAGCCCATAGAAATAATCGATACCGGTTTCCATCCCCTGGCTGAACCCGGCCGCAATCCGTTCGGCGAATTCCATCTTTTCGCCTTCTTCCAGAGGGGGCACAAACCGGGCTTGCAGCAGATCAGCGGTCGCATGGCTCACGTAACCGGATGAATAAGGCAGCGGCGCGGTCGCCAGCAGGAGAGTGTCATCCACCTCCAGTTTCACGTCGCCTTTATAGCTGCAGGAAGAAAGGATCATGGCCGAAATTGCCACCGCGCCATGGCTCTCTTCGTACATGCGGTCGGTCAGCGGTACCCATTTGCATTTGTACTTGCCCGATCTGCCAGATGTGCGCGCCCAACGGTAATGCTGCTTGGGCAACTTGGATTCATCCTGCTCCAGGAGGAAATCCACGTAATCCTCATATGTCGTCAATGGTACGCGTTCCCGGAATTCCTGAACGGACTTTGGCATATTGCTGCCGAAGAAATGTTTTCCGATCTCACTATCCTTCCAGATCGCGAACTGTTCCAGGAGCAGCCGCTCCTGGATTTCCATATACTCCGGGATGCTCAGGTCATAATGACCGCAATACTTAGACCATAGCTTATCCTTCTGCCCCTGTTTGATCCACTCTGCTGCTAATGACATTTCCTACTCATCCTCTCTTTTCTGAAATTTTAAAATGATTGGGTTTGGCGCCCAGAATTTTTTGGATTTCATTTCATTCAATTCCAGATGGCTGAACCCGGCCGCGACGATCATATCTTCCCATTGCTGTATCGTGTGAATATTGGCGATGGACTGAGCCTCGGCCACCGCGCGCGTGTAATTCTCGGTGAATAAAAAGTACAAAAAAGCAAGTGATTTGATGCCGAACCGGATCAATCCATTTTTCCAACTATTCGAACTGCCCGCATCGGCCAGATGGGCGGTGCCGCCGTCTTTTAGGGCATTGAAGATGTTGGATAAAAGCCTTTCCGCATCCATGTGGTGGGTCGCCAGGCAGCAAATTGCCCGGTCAACGCTTCCGGCTTTCAGGGGTAACTCATGCGCCGATCCGCAAATCAGGGTTAACCACTCTACTTTCTTGAAGCCCAAATTTCGATTGGCATTCTGCAGCATCGATAAGGTGATATCGATCCCGATTATTTTTTTAAATTTTTTTCCGCTTCTACTCAGGTAGGAAGGTATGAATGCTGTTCCGGTGGCAATATCCAAAATCACTTCGTCCGGTCTTGTTTTAACGCTTTCCAAGAGCTGCGCAACGAACCCTTCGTAATTTATCCCCCAAAACCGGTTGAGTTCATTATTCATTAACCCCTCATACCGAGGGGCCATTTCAGAAAAAGTTGCGATGATATTCCGCTGTTCTTCCAATGTCATCTTCCTTAAATACCAATAATTTGTCCGCCCTCCGAACAACATAAAAATTATAAACGATATTAACACTACTGCCAACACAATTGGCAGTTTTTTAGATAATCAGGAAAAAATATTGAATTTTTTCAACGCATCATACGAGAATGTGCAAACGTTATAACCGTTTTGGCAGCATGCGGTTTTTGATATGGACGATCATCCTGGTTTGCCGAAAATCACTCGCTCGATTTTTGAGCCAGGATATACCATTGCGTAACGTTGTCGAAACGGTCGGAGGTGTCGTACCATGATCCCAGGCGGATGCCCTGGATGGATTTATCTACCGCATAGTTATAGACCGGATAGAACAATGGCAGCGCTGGAAGTTCGTCGGCGAAGACCACCTGGAAATTGCGATAAAGCTTCGCGCGTTCACCGGTATCCAGCAAAACCCGCGCTTCCTCGAGATATTGGCTGATGGTTCGATTTTCCCATTGCGAATAATTCTGGCCGCCGCTTTGTTCGGCTTGATCCCAGAAGGGGTACGGATCGGGATCGGGAGAATTCGTGTAATCAATATCAATCAAGGCGGCTTCATATGTCAACGGCTGCAAATGGTCCAGGATCAGCGTATCGTAGGATAACGGAACAATTTCCACGCTTACACCCACCTTCAACCAATCAGCCTGGATGGCCTGCGCAATTGCCGCATGAGTTTCGTCATCCGGGTAGATCATTTTGAACGAAAGCTTTACGCCGTCTTTGCTGCGGATGTTCGAATTCTCGCCGATCACGAAACCCGTTTCCTTCAGCAACTTCTCGGCAGCGCTGACATCCTGATCCGCGCGGGTATTTCCATTGTAGTATGCCCAATTATTTGGCAGCACCGGTACGTCTGCGATTGCCCCCTGCCCGCCTAAGATACGGTCGATCATCCCGCGCCGGTCAAGCGCCAGCAGCAAAGCCCTTCGGATGGCGGCGTCCTGCAGAAAACTGACGTCGCTGTTATCCAGATTGAACAGAACGATGGAAAACCTGGGTTCAATTGCGCTGTAAAGCGCCAGGTCCGAGTTATTGAGCACCTGCGGAAGGACGTCCTGGCTGACTTTGCTGATTCCCTGAACAACCCCTTCCTGGTAAGCGGCATAGGCGCTCGAAGCGTCCATATAATACCTGAAAACAAAGTCGTTGATATAAGCCGGTTCCAGATAGTAATCCGGATTCGATGAAAGGATCACCCCTTTGATCTGGTTGTTTTCAACTACCAGGCTGTCGAACTGATATGGACCGCTTCCCACCGGATTGAGATTAAATTGGGAATTGATCATTTCCATGTATGTCATGCCGCCCAGAATATGCTTGGGCAGGATACCGAAATCCAGATAATCAATGAAAGGCGTGAAAGCTTCCTGCAGCTTGAACTGGATGAGTGTGTCGCTTAAAACTACCACTTCGACATCCGTCCAAATTTTCTTGATGTCTTCAGGTAGTACGGAATCCGGATCGCGCATCAGGTCGATTGTGAATAATACGTCTTCCGCTTTAACCGGCGTTCCATCGTGCCATTTGGCATTTTCACGCAGCTCGAAATTATAAATAAGCCCGTCATACGAAATACCCCAAACTTTCGCCAAATCCGCTTTGGGTAATCCTTTATCGTCGAACCTGATCAGGCTGCTGAAGATCAAGCGGTCCACATCCCGGTCGGCGGAATTGTAATAATCCAATACCGGATTTAAACGCTGCAGGCTCCCGATCAACGCCTCGTTATAAACACCACCGCTGGTAGGCACCGGCGAGACCAGTCGGAACCCGGTCTGCTCGCTGAGCAATAACAATCCCATCACCAAGCCGGTAACGAGAATGATGATGATCTGCCAACGGAACTTTTTCATAACAGAATGATTTTACATTAAAAAGGGCTGTCTTCCCGCTTTCCGGGAAGAAGCCCTTATGTCATTGGATTCTAGAGGATTAACCGATCGCGATTGTGGCAATTACCAGAATGACGAACAAAATCGCCATGACAACCGTGACCCAGAATAAGGTCTTTTCAATGCCGCGCCGCTGGCCGAACACGCCGCCGGAATCGGCGCCGGTAAGGCCGCCCAGACTGACTCCCTTGCTTTGCAGCACAACGCTGAGGATCAAAGCCAGTGAAGTTATAATCAATGCGATTTGAAAGAAAGTAACCAAACTTACCTCCGTTTAGTGTAAAACAGAAAGGATTATACCTGTTTTTTCAGGTTAACGTCAACACACCCATGCAGGAAATAATTCTCAGCGCTCATATCCATTCAGTCTATTCCGACGGGTTGTTCACCCCGCCGGAGGTTGCCGCTGAAGCCGCCCGCTGCGGCCTCGACGTGATCCTGATGAGCGACCACAATGTTTTTCCGGTTGGGTTCGATGGGTATTATGACTTTGGGCAGAAAAGGGTTCTGCTGTTAACCGGTGAAGAGATCCATGACCAAACCCGCCAACCTCAGAAAAACCACATGCTGGCTTTCGGAATTCATCAGGATTTCTCCCGTCTGGCGCAGCACCCACAGGAGTTGATCGATGCCATTGACCAAGCAGGCGGATTGACGTTCATTGCGCATGCCTACGACCCCGCGCTGCCCATGGTGGGCGAAAGCGATCTTTCCTGGGTGGATTGGAACATCCACGGGTTCACCGGTTTGGAACTTTGGAACAACTTGAGTGAGTTGAAAATTCGCGTGGGGAAAGCATGGCAATTAGTTTTGTATGCGCTCCTTCCGCAATTCATGGCGCTGGAACCCCCCGCGCAAATCCGTGCTCTTTGGGATGATTTGCTGACCAGCGGGCAGCGCGTGGTTGCGCTGGGTGGCGTGGACGCCCACACGCTTCCGCAGCGGATCGGACCGGTAAAACTCAACGTTTTCCCTTATCGCTATCACTTTCGCACCATCCGTAATCACATTCTCCTGGAAAGCGGACTGAGCGGCGATTTGCGGGAAGATGAGCGCGCGCTCATGCAAGCCTTGCGCCAGGCTCATGCTTTTATCTGCAACGACATGGTCCATTCAGGGAACGGCTTCCGGTTCTACCTGGATGCGGGTGAAAAGCAAATCGAGATGGGCGATTCTTTCGTTTTTCGCGAAGGGCTTGCGCTGGTCGCCGATATTCCTGCGGCGGCCGAATGCCGCCTGATCCGCAACGGGAAAACCATCGACTGCGCGCGCATCCACGGCCGACATTGTTGGCAGGTTGCGCAGCCGGGGGTTTACCGCCTGGAATGCTACCGCCGTTTTCTCGGTAAAAAGCGGGGTTGGATTTTCAGCAATCCCATCGCGCTTATCCCTTGATCACGGCCAGCGGTGTCAGCCGTGCGATGCGGCGGCCCAAGCCAGCTCCCTCGATACAGGCGATTACAGCGCTGATATCTTTATAGGCCTGCGGAGCTTCTTCGGCCAGCCCGCCCAGAGAACCCGCCTGTACATGAATGCCTTGCGCCATCAAGCTGGAGCGTAATTCGTCGCCGCGGATCTGATGTTTGGCTTGCGTGCGGCTGAGCACCCTTCCGGCGCCGTGGCTGCATGAACCGCAAGATTTCTCCATCGCCGCGGCTGTTCCCGCCAGCACCCAGGATTCCGTGCCCATGCTGCCGGGCACCAGCACCGGTTGGCCGGTTTTTTGGAATCTCGCCGGCAGATCGGGGTGACCCGGCCCGAACGCGCGCGTGGCTCCTTTTCGGTGCACGCATACGCTGATTTTTTCTCCCCCAAACCGGTGGGATTCAATCTTGCCGATGTTATGCGCCAGATCGTAGACGTTCAAAAGATGCGCTCCGGGGAAATATTCCTCGAAAACCATGCGGGCGGAATGCGCCAACAACTGCCGGTTGCAGAAAGCGTAATTGGCTGCGCAGCGCATGGCAGCCATGTACTGTTGCCCTTCGGAGGATTTGAGCGGCGCGCACACCAATTCCCGGTCCGGTAAGTCGATTTGATATTTGCTCGCAACCGTCTGGAATTTCTGGACAAAGTCCGTACAGATTTGATGGCCGAAACCGCGTGAGCCGCTGTGGATCTGCAGGGCAATATTGCCCTTTTGGATGCCCATGGCAAACGCTGCCGGTTGATCGAAAACATCCGTGACCAGATCGATTTCGATGAAATGGTTACCCGCGCCCAGCGAGCCGGCCTGGTCGGCGCCGCGTTCCAGCGCGCGGCTGCTGACTGCGGCCATGTCCGCCCCTTCCATGCAGCCGCCGTCTTCCGTTGTTTCAATGTCGCCGGCAGTGGCATACCCGTTCTTGAAAGCCCAAACCGAACCTTGTTCGCAAACCGCTTTCAATTCTCTTGCTTTCAGGGCAATAATCCCGCTGCCGCCTACGCCGCTGGGGCAGGCGCGGTACAGAGCAGTCGTGAAATCGTTGATGGCAGCTTGGGCTTCCTTTAAAGGCAGCGTCGAACAAAGCAGCCGCACGCCGCAATTGATGTCATAGCCGATCGCCCCCGGAGAGATCACGCCGGTTTCGTAATCCGCGGCAGCCACCCCGCCGATTGGGAATCCGTAACCCTGATGGACATCCGGCATGACGCACACATTCCCTCGCAGCCCTGGCAAGGCGGCAGCATTGGCAGCCTGATCAATCGAACGGTCCTTGAGCGCATCGCCCAGCATGCTTTCGCTGGCAAAGACGACCACCGGTACGCGCATACCCGGTTGTGTCTCGCGGGGCAGGCGCCATTCGTAGTCATTGATCTTTTCAAATTGCCCGATCTTCATCGTTAATCCTGTTACACGTCAAAGACAATCCGGGTATGAAATCCATTGGATTCTTTTACGATCACGAGGTCATTGAAAGTGGCAGCCTTGACCTCTTCTTGTTGGCCCGTTTTTTCCAGCATGAGCAAATCTGCCTCCAACTGATCGCCGCAAAGTTTCAGGTTGACGAATTCACCGGCCTTATTGTTCGCCGCATGAAAGAGAAGTTCGTTCAGCAGTGATACCATTAAACTCTCGCTATCTTGAGCAACCATCGAGATATGGACGTTTTCTACTTCCTTAGTCCCTTTACGGATGCCGAGAATATGATATAAACCTTTTGCAGCATTTATGAAAAGCTCTTCAAGGTTAGGCGCGAATACATCCAATGCGATGTCAGCCGTATGGGGAACCTCTGCGAATCCGGAGAATGGGCGGTTGGCGTCCACGTAATCATTATACGATATGAAAATCGATCTTCAAAAAATCGAAACGACTCTTAGGGAGTTCTTTGAGAAAGACCTCCAGATTGTCGCGCACAAAAATCCATTGCAGAACATTACCAATGAAATGATCTCCGCCCTGGAATGTAATTTGAAAACTTCCGGTGATAAAGTTTTCGCTCCAAATATGTTCCGTATCTATATCCGCGACAAAGACTTGTTCGATCAGAACGATGTCGCCGAATGGAAGAAAACCATCCAGGAAATTATCAAGGAAATTGCGCGCGATAATTCTTTTCAACTGGCCGGCCCGCTGCACATCCAGGTTTTCAACAACCCGAAAATTGACAAGGAATTCGAAATTGTAGTCTCAAATTCTTCCATCCCGACCGGGAAGACGATCAATTTCTTTGCCAGCCCTGAAAAAAAAGAAAGCCCACCGCTTTTTGGTTACCTGATCACAGCCGACGAGAATTATTTCACGCTCGACAAATCCATCACCAATATCGGCAGGCGGGAGGATAACGACCTGGTGATCGATAATTTGCGTGTTTCGCGGGTGCATGCGCAAATCCGGCAAATGAATAACAAACATATCCTCTTCGATCTGGACTCGACTGCAGGCACAAAGGTGAACGGCATCAAGGTCCGCCAGCACACGCTCAATCACGGCGATGTTATCGAAATCGCGGATGTTCCTTTGATTTATGGTTCCGACCAGGAATCGCCTGTGGTTATTGAAAAATCGAACAAAACCAGGGTGTTATCCGCAAAAAATCCAAAGGAGCAGGCATGAACGGCGCAATTTTGATCCTGGTATTGCGGGGCTTGTTCGCGATTTCTCTTTTTGCCTTTCTTGGATGGATCGGTTACATCTTGTGGAAAGACTTGCGCCAAACAATAAAAAGCAGCACGGAATATCAAATCCCCTCCATCAACCTGATGATCCATGAGAGCGGTATCTCCCATTCATTCAGCCAGCCTGAGATTTTTATCGGCAGAGATCCGCAGGCTGATCTGCACATCCCGGATGACACGCTTTCCGGGATCCATGCGCGTGTATTTTATAAAAACAACCAATGGATGGTTGAAGACCTTCAATCCACCAATGGCACACAAATAAACGAAGAACGGTTATCCACCCCGTCCGTTCTGATTGATGGGGACGAAATGTCTTGCGGACGGATTCGGCTGCACGTCCACCTGAACCAGGGGTAGCCGCAAGCACTGAATTATAATGAACAGAAGAGTCGCCTCAACGAAAGCGATTTAAAACGGAGATATTGAAATGGAAAATACACCGGTCTTGGCTGTGATTGGCGGTTCGGGATTGTACAACTTTTCAGCTTTGAAGAATCCCCAAACGATCGAAGTGGATACGCCTTTCGGCAAACCCTCCTCCCCCATCATCCTGGGCGAGCTTTCCGGCCGAAAAGTGGCTTTCCTGGCCCGCCATGGCATTGGTCACGTTTTCCTGCCCTCCGAAGTAAACTACCGCGCCAATATTTTTGCGCTGAAAACATTGGGGGTCTCGCGCGTTGTCAGCGTTTCCGCATGCGGTTCGCTGCGTGAGGATTATTCTCCCGGTCAAATTGTCATCCCCGACCAGTTGGTCGATCTTACCCACAAGCGTGAACGGACATTTTTCGGAAATGGCATCGTAGCCCACATCGGCGCTGCCGATCCCTATTGCGAACAACTTTCCAACCTGGCCTACAATGCCCTGCTCGATAGCGGCGCCACCATTCACAAGGGCGGAACTTACGTTACCATCGAAGGGCCTCGTTTTTCCACCAAAGCCGAATCCAACCTGTACCGCGAGTGGGGTATGTCGGTGATCGGTATGACCGCCTGCCCGGAGGCCATTCTTGCCCGTGAGGCGGAAATGTGCTACACGACCATGGCGCATGTGACCGATTATGACGTATGGCACGTCAGCGAAGAACCGGTCACTGTGGAAATGGTGGTGCGCGTGTTGCAGAAGAATACCCAGATCGCGCAGGAATCCATCCTGAGAATGGTGGAAAGTCTGCCGGAAGAAAACACCTGCCCTTGCCAGCATATCCTGAAAGATTCCATCATGACCCAGCCCGACAAAATTCCTCTGGAAACCAGAAAAAAGCTGGATATTTTGATCAACAAATATATTTAAAGTGCAAATCTTTCCATCTACAAAAAACCGCAGCAGCGCGCTCCAAAGCCGATTGTTCAACCTGGCAGGCATCTGTCTGTTTTTGCTTGCAATCATCCTGACGCTCTCGCCTGTCGTTCGTTATCGCTCCTGGAACGCCGACCTGCGCTGGTCGCATTGGGCGGCTTTCTTCGTCTGGTTGGCCGGCGCCAGCATTGTTCACCGCCTCACACTGCGGCGCCTTGAAAACTGGGACGCGCTCATCCTGCCGGCGGCATTCCTGTTAGCCGGTTGGGGTATGCTCACCATTTGGCGGTTGAGCATACTCTTCGGAATCCGCCAAACATTGTGGTACATGGTCAGCATCGGCATAGCCATGCTCTTCTTTAGGATAGACGATGTGCTGGATATCCTGAAGCGCTTCAAGTATGTCATCCTGACCCTGGGATTGATCCTGGCTGTTTTGACCTTTTTCTTTGGTACGTATCCCGGAGGGAACGGCCCCAATCTTTGGTTGGGATTTCATGGTATCTATTTCCAACCTTCCGAATTGCTGAAATTGATCCTGATTATTTACCTCGCTGCATTTTTCTCGGACAAATATTTTCTCCGCTTCAACCTGCTCCAAACCATTCTGCCTTCACTGATCCTTTTCCTATCCGCGCTGTTCATTCTGGTGGGTCAGCGCGATATGGGAACCTCGCTCATTTTCATCGTGATTTACGTCGGAATGCTCTATATAATTTTCGGGAAAAAGCGTATCCTGGCTGTCGGAGCGATAGTGGTTGCGTTGGCGGCCGCGGTGGGTTATATCTTTATCGATCTGATCCGTATCCGCTTCCAGGCCTGGACGCAGCCCTGGCTGGATCCGCAATCCGGCTCGTACCAGATCATCCAGTCCACCATAGCCATTGCCGCCGGTGGGTTGCTGGGCAGCGGCATCGGCATGGGCTATCCCGGCCTGGTACCCATTCCGCATTCGGATTTTATCTACTCCTCGGTAATTGAAGAAACCGGTATGGTCGGTTCCATCGCTCTGATCGGTCTATTTACGCTGCTGATGTTCAGGGGCATTCAGGCGGCAATTAAGACCAACAACAAGTATTACCGATTCCTGGCTTCCGGTATCACCATTTATCTGACATTTCAGACGTTCTTGATCGTGGGCGGAAACATCCGTCTGCTGCCGATCACTGGGGTGACGCTGCCATTGATGTCTTATGGTGGTTCTTCCCTGGTCACTTCCATGTTGGCCATCCTTATCCTGGTTAAAGTCAGTGATTGCCGCGCCGACCTGGCGCGCGATCTTCATAGTCTGCTTCCCTTCCGCAACCTGGCTGCCCTGTGCTCCCTCGGCCTGGCCGCCCTGGCTCTGGTAACGGGATGGTGGGCTGTGGTGCGTTCCAATGATCTGCAGCTTCGCCGGGATAACGCCAGGAACTTTATCGCCGCCCGTTACGTGGAGCGTGGCTCAATCCTCGACCGCAACGATCAACCCATCACCGCCACTTTGGACTCCGTGGGAAATTTCTCCTACAACCTGCAATACCCGGCGCTCAGTAATACCATCGGTTATTTCGACTATGCCTTTGGCATGACCAGCCTTGAAGAGAAATACAACGATTATCTCAGCGGCGAGAGGGGCTATTCCACCTTTGATTTGTGGTTCAATTTTTTGATGTATAACCAACCGTTGCCCGGCAGGGATATCCGACTGACTCTCGACATTCCCACTCAAAGCAGCCTGGACAAAGCGCTGGGTGACAGTCAGGGGGCCGCGCTGGTGATGAACGCTCAAACGGGCGAGATCCTGGCAATCTCCAGCTCACCTGCCTACAATGCCAACACCCTGGCCAAGAACTTTTCAAGTTGGAAAAGCGACGCCACCTCGCCTTTGCTTAATCGCGCTTCACAAGGGTCTTACCCTCTGGGAGAACTGCTCACTGCTTTTCTTATTTCGGAAAACGAGGCGTTGCTTCAATCGGATTATTCCGAAATCGTCAGCGCGACATCTCCCGCCTGCGCCATCGGCGATCAGCAACCTCAATTATGGTCCGAAGCGATAGCCGGGGGCTGCCGTGGGGCGCTGCGCCTGGCTGCGGATGGCTTGAATGGCAAATACATTGCCAGCCTGATCTCCAAATATGGTTTGAGCACCGTTTTCGACCTTGGATTACCGGAAAATGCAGCCCAAAAACTGGATGAAGAAAGCAGTTGGCAAAATTTGGTATTGGGGCAGGATCGCATCCGGGTCAGCCCGCTGCAGTTAGCATATGCTTTCAGCATCTTCAGCAACCAGGGGCGGCAAGTCTCTCCGCATTTCCTTGCCGCTGTTAATCTGCCGCAAGAAGGTTGGGTGGAAGCGGAACAGACAAGCAGTACGCAAGTGATCACGGCGGAAACCGCGGAAGATATTTCCCGGCTGCTGGCCTCGCAGGGAATATCCGGATGGGAAGTGACCACCGAATCGCAGGATGCGAACGGCAGTTATGCATGGTACGTGGCGGGTACGCCCGTCAATTGGCCCGGGACTCCGCTGGTGCTGGTGATCGTGCGCGAGGACATGCAAGCAGAAAACCTGCAAGCGCTAGGCCGGCAGGTTTTCCAATCAATCACAAATTCGTTGTGAACTAATCCGGTTTTACCAGGCGCAGGAATTTTCTTTTTCCCACCTGCAGCACGCCCTCTCCCAGTTCAACGTTCCATTCGTTGATCGGCTTTTCATTCAAACGCACACCATTTTGGGCGATCAGGTTGCGTCCCTCGCTGCGGCTTTTCACCATGCCGGATTCCACCAGTACATCCAGGCAATTCAGGCTTCCCTTTAATTCATAGCTTTCCATCTCATCCGGGATGGCTTTTTGCTGGAACTTGACCACGAAATCCTGTTGGGCAGCTTCGGCTTTTTCATCGCCGTAGAAAGCGCTGGTTACTTCCGCTGCCAGTTGCATTTTCGCGTCGCGCGGATGCAAGCTGCCATTTTTCAGAGCTTTTTCCATTTCCGCGACTTTTTCGGGCGACCAGCGCGTTACCAGTTTGAAATAAATTGGCATGGTCTGATCGGGAATGCTCATCAATTTTCCGTACATATCTTCCGGCGTGGTGTTTATCGGAACGTGATTGCCCAGCGATTTGCTCATCTTTTCGGTTCCGTCCGTTCCGGGCAGGATTCCCAGGCAAATGGCAATATTGGGCAGCGCTCCCAGCGACGTCATCACTTTGCGGGCGGCGGTTACGATGTTGAAAAATTGGTCGGTTCCACCTACCTGCACGTCGGTTTTCAGGCTGTATGCGTCGTAACCCTGCATGATCGCGTATAAAGTTTCGTGCACGTAAACCGCGTCGCCGCGTTCCCAGCGCAATTTAAATTTTTCTCTGCTGAGGAACTGCTGAACGGTAAAATTCTGCGCCAGGCGGATGATTTCGGCAAAATTCAATTTCGATAACCATTCCGAGTTGTAGCGAATGACTGTCTTTTTCGGGTCCAGGATGCGGAAAGCCTGCTCGGCGTACGTTTGCGCGTTCGCTTTGATCACTTCCGAGGTCAACACCGGGCGGGTGGCGTCCTTGTCGGATGGATCGCCAATTAATGCCGTGTAATCACCGATCAAAAATGTAACCTCGTGACCGAATTCCTGGAATTGCTGCAATTTGCGCATGGTGACCGTATGCCCCAGGTGCAGATCCGCCTTGGTTGGATCGTATCCGCAGTAGATCTTCAAGGGACGATGTTCTCTCTCTGCCATGATCAACCGCTCACGCAGTTCGGTTTCCATCACTTTTTTGATCTCATCGTCGCCGTATTCGGTGCCCTGCATGAGGATCGCAACTTGGTCTTCGATTCGCACAACTGCCTCCAGAAATAAAAATGATTTGGAATTATACCAGCCCGAACCCTTAGCCATTCCCGGATTATGCAAAAAATGACTCGTGCTATAATCAGCGCAGGTTTTTGCCATGGAAAGCGTTCTTGTTCTCAACGCCAACTTCGAACCATTGAACGTCTGCAATATGCACAAAGCGGTTTGCCTGATGGTGATGGAAAAAGCCCAATTGGTTATGAATGGCAGGGGAGAGATCCATACGATTGACCGGACCTTTCCGCGCCCATCCGTGATCCGACTGGAAAACATGGTCCATCGCCCCAGGCCCAGAGTCAAACTGACCCGCAAGGAAATATTCAGGCGCGATGAGTACACTTGCCAGTACTGCGGTACCACCAGCGGAGTGCTGACCATTGACCATGTCGTGCCGCGCCATTTAAACGGCCCGCATTCCTGGGAAAACGTGGTGACAGCCTGCGCATACTGCAATCATAAAAAAGGCGGCAGGACATTGGAACAATCCGGTTTGGCCTTAAAAAATCTCCCCAAAGAACCGCCTTCTTCAGCTAT
>CALGUJ010000174.1 GCA_937902055.1 uncultured Pelolinea sp. | reverse complement strand
TCCTCGTGACTGATGTGCGCGCCGCGTGGATGAAAACGCCTGAATGTTTCGGGCGGAATCAGAAAATCGGATGCAAACCGGTCCGCTTCTTCTTCCTTGGCGCGCACATCCTCGCTGACTTCATCGTCATCTTCCAGGAATACTTCGCGTTTTCCGTGCAGCAAAATGTGCGCCGCTTCATGAAAGAAGGTGAACCACAGGTGGTCATCCGTTTTGTAGCGCAGACTGAGCATGATCATGGCTTTGGTGGGGGTTAACCAGCGTGTCGCGCCGCAGGTACGCGTGCCCGGAATTTCGGGGACGAATATCACTGCCACGCCCGCCTGCGCGCACAGCTCAGTCATCTGGGTCACAAAGCCTTCCGGTGGCTGCGTGGTTAACCCTCGGATCTGTTGAAGCGCTTGACGAAAACGAGCTTCATCATAGGGCGCACATTGGATTTGAGCAGACAGAATTTCTCCCTGGCGCAGCCAGGCTGAAACCGCGGCCGGATCAGCCGCGAAGGTGGGCGATTGTCGCCACTGGGTCCCTTGCAGCATAGTTTGCCACTGGAGCGGGGATGCCACGCCCAGGTAGCGCAGCAATTCTTCAAGCTGGTTGATCGGATCGCTGTGTTCGGCAATCCAGCGCATCTTGATCATTGCCCTTAATGGGAATTTCTTCATCCAGGGAATATATTCAGCCAGCGCTTTGCGCTCTTCCTGGCGGGCCAGCCAATCGCGATAATTTTGTTCACGATTGTTCCAAAAGCTTGCCGGCGTGCCCAAAACGCGCTCCAACTGGATGGCAGTCTCTGGCGTTAAAGCCGCCTTGCCTTTGATGATCTCATTGATGGTTTTCTTGGGCCGGCCGGTACGCTCTGCCAGTTCAGCCTGAGACATCCCCCGATCTTCCAGGATCTCCAGCAGTGTTTCACCAGGTGGGGATACAACATCTGGCGCGTATTGGTTTTGAATGGGGTTACTCATGTGTATCCTCGATTCCGATAATTTCAATTGTTCTCACATTTTTCCAGTCAATCCCGCCGTCCGGCTTGCTCGCCGGTGGATTATCGGCAGGCACAAAAATAAAACGCCACTGACCATCCAGATCTAATGATATCTGTCCTCCACGATCCCCGGACAATTCGTGACAGCGTGGATATATTTTGCCAAGGACCTCGAGGGTTTCAGAGGCAGCCATATCATCCAAGCGTTGCCGGATCTTCCTCGCTTGAGGTTTTCCGCGCCGTTTGATCAAGAGCTTATTTTCATTACATTCTTTCTCAAAAGATTTATCGCGAAACAAGATGTTCAATGGGTTTCCCCCTCTTTGCATAATATCATTAACGTCAGGGGTTAATAATATTATACAACATAATTGGTTTTTACACTACATACAACGTGCAGTATGTTGCTAATCGATTGGCTTTTCCAAATCATTCATCATTTCTTTTAAGGATTTACGCAATTCTATTGAGCTGACTTGCCATTCCTCAATAGCTTTCGCAAGCGAATTATTGTTCTGCTTGTCCTGGTTTCCGTTCCCATTTTTCTTGCGAACGTAGAGCGCAATATTGAGATTCCCATTTTGATCAAGCGCTTCCTCTTTCGTGATCACCCGGGTGAAACCCTCTTCGTCTTCGAATGCGCGGTAAGCAGCCGTGATCCGTTGAATGTGATCATCCTCCAGGAAGCTCTGCGCGCGTTCACGAGTCACTTCGTCGACGGCATTGATTAATAGAATCTTTCCCTTACGGTCAGACGGTTTATGGGTGCGACAGATCATCACGCAGGCTTCCATGGGAGAGTTGTAAAACAGATTGGGACCCAGCCCAATGACGCATTCAACCCAATCCTGTTCAATCAACTTGCGGCGCATCTCTTTTTCTTCATCACGGAACAGCACGCCATGCGGGAAGAGAATAGCGCAGCGTCCGCTGACCGGTTTGAGGCTTTTAAGGATGTGTTGAAAGAATGCATAATCAGCGCGTCCCTGCGGAGGAACGCCCAGAAAATTCCGCCCGAAGGGGTCGCTTTCCCAGCCCTTGCGGTTCCATTGTTTGATGGAGTAAGGTGGGTTGGCCAGTACAATATCAAACTGGCGCAGACGGTCGCCCTGGATCAGCTTCGGATCAGCCAGGGTATCTCCGCGTTCAATTCGAAAATCCTCAAAGCCATGCAGAAATAAATTCATCCGGGCAATGGATGAAGTGATCAGGTTGCGCTCCTGCCCAAACAATTTCAACGTGCGATATTCCTTGCCCTGATCCTTCAAGCGAACGGCGCAGGAAAGCAGCATGCCACCGGAACCGCAGGTGGGGTCGTAAATGGATTCACCCTCTTGTGGTTCAAGGAGCTCGGTCATCAGGCGCACCACAGTGCGATTGGTATAGAACTCAGCCGCGGTGTGGCCGCTATCATCCGCGAATTTCTTGATCAGATATTCATACCCGATACCCAGCTCATCCTCGGGTACATTGGCAATGGAGAGGGTGTATTTGGAGAAATGCTCAATCAAATCCCGTAGGATGCGATCCGAAAGCCGGCTTTTATTCGTCCAGGGAGCATCCCCAAAAATACCCGCAAGGGTCTCAGGATTGGCCTGTTCGATTGCCCGCATCGCGTTTTGCAGGGCTTTGCCTAGGTCGGTCGTTTGAGAACGCACATCATTCCAATGCGCGCCTTCTGGAATTTTGAAGCGGTGTTCGATCAGGCCTGCATAATCTTGATCCCCTTTCGATTCCGCCAATGCCTGCTGGTATTCCTCATCAAACACGTCGCAAAGCCGCTTGTAGAATAAAAGTGGAAAGATGTACTGCTTATAATCGCCAGCATCGATTAAGCCACGCAATAAGGTAGCTGCGCCCCAAAGGTGGGATTCAAGGTCAGCCAGAGAGATGGGTGATGGAAGATTGTTGAAAGCGTTAAGCTGCATGAATGTTGTGACCTTATTCTTTATTGGTGATTGGTTCAGAAGATTGATGCTCCGGAGAAACCAATCCCGCATCTTTGAGCAATTCCAGCAGGTGATCTTCCGCCCGATAGGCTTCCTGTAATGCGTTTTTGAGTTCCTTCAGCGCATCATCAACGCTTGCTATTTCTTCGTCCTGTTTTGATTCGACATAGCGCGGAATATTGAGGTTGTAATCGTTCCGGGCAATTTCATCCAGGGAAACCATCTGCGAAAAACCTGGGTGGTTGTCAAATGCCTTGTAGCAGGCCAGGATTTGTTCAACATGCTCATCTTCAAGGGTATTCTGGTTTCGCCCTTTGCGATAAAGAGCAGAAGCATCGATCATCAGAACTTTATTTTGGCGTTCGGGAGCTTTCCGATTCCGAAACACCAGGATGGCAGCCGCGAGGGTGGCTCCATAAAACAAATTGGGCGCCAGGCCAATCACCGCTTCCAATAAATCCATTTCCAAGATCTTCTGGCGAATTTTCCCCTCTGCACCCATTCGAAATAAAGTACCATGCGGTAAAACTACTGCCATGCGACCTGACCGTGGTTTGAGTGATTTCAACATATGCTGAACCCAGGCGTAATCACCACTGCTGGAGGGGGGTAAGCCCGCAAAACAACGCCCGTAGGGATCAGACTTCCATATCTCTTCTCCCCATTTTCCAGTGAAAAAGGAGGATTTGCAATGACACAGTCGAATGTTTTCAGTCGATCATCTTCGATAAAACGGGGACGGCGAAGTGTGTCATCTCGAAGAATATGGAAATCATCGATACCGTGGAGAAACAGATTCATTCGGGCAATAGATGAAGTGGTCAGGTTTTTCTCCTGACCGAATAAACGGCCAAATAACCGCTTAATATCCCCATTCTTCTCGCGCACATGTTGTATTGCGCCGAGCAACATGCCTCCTGTTCCGCAGGCAGGATCGTAGATCGTTTCATCCGGCTGGGGATCTAAAATATCCACCATCAACCGCACTACGCTGCGAGGCGTATAAAATTCGCCGGCTTTCTTATTTGTGGCGTCTGCGAATTTCTTGATCAGATACTCATAAGCCTGTCCCATGATATCCGCGTCAACATCTGAATTACGCAATCCTAATCGTGAAAAATGGTCAATGAGATCGCGCAGCAATGAGTCAGAAAGGCGATCCTTATTTGTCCATTGGGCATCGCCGAAAATTCCATATAAAGTATCAGGGTTGCATTTTTCAATTTCCGTTAAAGAATAATGCAAGGCCTGACCAATATCGGATGTCCGATTCCGTACATCTTCCCAATGGCAGCCTCTGGGGATGATGAAGCGATGAAATTCAGGCAACTGAGCAAAATCAATATCCCCTCCAGATTCAGCAAGTGCCGCTACTGTTTCTTCATCATAGGCGTCCGAGATGCGTTTGAAAAATAGTAAAGGGAAAATATAGGTCTTAAAATCTGCTGCGTCTACCGGACCGCGTAAGATGTTGGCAGCTTCCCAAAGGTGGCTTTCGAGTTTTGATAATTCGATCATGATTGCCTTAACGTCCCACGATTTTTGTTTCTTCAACAGCATTAAGTATATCTCTGGCAACAAATACCCTATTACGGGCTTTACCAGAGCTTTCAAGGATCCCCTGTTTTACCAATTCATCAATATAACGTTCAGCAGTTGGATAAGGCAAGGCAAGCTCC
>CALGUJ010000173.1 GCA_937902055.1 uncultured Pelolinea sp. | reverse complement strand
AGATATCCACTCGTGACTGGAGTTCAGACGTGTGCTCTTCCGATCTGTCAACCATCGTGGAAATCCTTTCCTCTGCGCTGCAAACCGGCGCGTTCCTGTCAGGGCTATCCGGTTTGAGCGCAGACGGCCAGGAAACCCGTTTCCGGGTAGGGCATTTTTTCATGGCAATCAATATAGAAAACTTCCTGCCCCTGGATGAGTTCAAACACAACATCGGAGCAATCCTGCGTGAATTGCGCGCCGCACGAAAATTGCCGGGCGCCGACCGCATTTATACAGCGGGTGAAAAAGAGTATTACACGGAGAGGGAGATCCGGCAAAAAGGGATTGCGATTAATGAAGGTCTAAAAAAAGACCTTTTGCACGTAAAGAATTTATTGGGAATTGAAGATTTTGAGTTATCCTGAATGCGAAGCAAAATGACGATTAAGGGCATTATTTTCGATTTCGACGGCTTGATCGTCGATACCGAGACTCCCGAATTACAAGCCTGGCAGGAATTATTCCGGCGCTTCAACGTGGAGTTCTCTTTCGATGAATACGCGCAAACAATAGGAATGATTTACGACGACACCTCCGCGCTGGACATCCTCGAATCCAAGTTGAACATTCCGCTCGACAAATCCCGATTATTCAAGGACTTCAAAAAACGCAAAGTCGAATTGATCGACGCCCAACCCCTGCGCAGCGGTGTGTTGGATGTGTTGAAGTCAGCCAAATCGACCGGGTTGAAGATCGGCCTGGCGTCCAGCGCGAAACTGGAATGGGTCAGTCGATATATCCAAAAGCACGAAATCGACCATTACTTTGATTGCGTGAAAACCAGGGAAGACGTCGCCAATCCCAAACCGGATCCTGAGCTTTATCGGGTAACCCTGGCGTGTTTAGCCCTTGAACCCGGGCAGGTGATTGCACTGGAAGATTCTATAAACGGAATCAGCGCAGCCAGGGCTGCCGGCGTTCATACAGTGGCAGTACCCAACAGCGTCACCCGTATTTTTGATTTTTCGCAGGCGAACTTGGTGCTCCAGCATCTGACGGATATCCCTCTGAAGGAGATGATTGCTTTCTTTGAAAAAGAAGTTTAAGAATTTATAAACCGAATTAATTTGCGTGACTTTCTGGTATTGAATTCTTGTAAAATAATTCATAAGGTGATAATACTGATACTAAGGTAAAGAATGAATTTCGAAGACCTGCAGAAGATTCTCCCCGATAATTACAGCGTTATCGACCGGGAATTGATCAAAAACGCCTATCAATTCGCCGAAGAAGCGCACCGGGGACAACTGCGTGCGTCCGGAGAACCTTATATCACCCACTGCGTTGCTGTCGCCTACATTTTAGCTGAGTTGAAAGTTCCGCCGGCTGTTATTGCTGCCGCCCTGCTGCATGACACCGTCGAAGATACCACGGTAACCCTCGAAGACCTTAAAGAAAAATTCAGCGAAGAAATCGCTACCCTGGTTGACGGGGTAACAAAGCTGACCAACCTGCCGCGCGTAACACGCGGTGAGAAACCGGGCAAAGAAAAACCGGAAACGCCGGACGAGGTCCCGGATGGCATCGTCAAGCATGCCGAGGGCGATGATCTTATTCTCGGCGACATGCTCGAAAAAAGCCGACGCAAGGACCTTGCGACTGAAACGCTGCGGAAAACCTTGATGGCTATGGGAGATGACGTCCGGGTTGTCATGATCAAGCTGGCCGATCGCCTGCATAACATGCGTACGCTCAGCTATATTCCCGAATCCAAACGCTATCGGATCGCGAAAGAAACACTCGACATTTTCGCGCCGCTCGCCAACCGCCTGGGTATTTGGCAGATCAAATGGGAGCTGGAAGATCTGGCATTCCGCTATACGCAGCCTGAAGAATATAAGGCGATCGCGGCGAAACTGGCCGACCGCCGTGTAAACCGCGAAACCGAAGTGAAGAAAATAACGGTTGAACTGGAAAAGGTGCTCAGTGAAGGCGGGATCAAGGCAGAGATCACCGGCCGTTCCAAGCACATTTATTCAATTTATCAAAAGATGATGCAGAAAGAAAAATCTTTTGAGAATGTGCGCGATTTGCGCGGCGTGCGCCTGATCGTGCAGGATATCCCTTCCTGTTACGCCGCCCTGGGCATCATCCACACGCATTGGCGGCCGATCCCCAACGAATTCGATGATTATATTGCCGCTCCCAAAGACAACTTTTACCAATCCATCCACACCTCCGTAATCTATTCTGACGGAAAGCCGCTGGAGGTGCAAATTCGCACGGAGGATATGCACCAGGCCGCAGAATATGGCATCGCTGCGCACTGGCTTTATAAAGAAAAAGGCTCACAGGAAGATCGCTACCAGCAGCGCATCAACTGGCTGCGTAAATTGATGGAATGGCGGCAGGACGTGGACGACGCGGAAGAATTCGTCAACGGCGTCAAGTCGGATGTATTCGAAGACCGCGTCTACATTTTCACCCCGCGCGGCGACATCATCGACTTACCGGTCGGCGCCACTCCCATCGACTTTGCCTACAGCGTCCATACCGAAGTCGGCAACCGCTGCCGCGGGGCTAAGATCAACGGTAAACTGGTATCTCTGGATTATCACCTGAAAACCGGCGACCAGGTTGAGATCTTGACCGCTAAACGCGGCGGTCCTTCCCGTGACTGGCTCAACACGCACCTGGGGCTGGTCAACACCCAGCGCGCGCGCGCCAAGATCCGCCAGTGGTTTAAAAAGCAGGACCGCGAACAGAACCTGGCGCAAGGGCGGGATATGCTGGATCGGGAGTTGAAGCGCTTGGGGATAGTCGATTTGGATATCGATGACCTGGGGAAGTCCTTCGATTATAAATCCTCGGACGATCTGTACGTCGCCTTGGGCTGCGGGGATTTGGCAATCGGCAAGATCATCAACCGCATCCAGGAGGTCGAGAAGGAAACCGAGGATCCGCTATTCTCGATTTCGCCGACAGCGGTCGAGCGCAAAGATGTGGAATCGGTGAACGTATTGGGGTTGAAAGGCATTCTGACCAGTTTCGCCAAATGCTGCAATCCGGCGCTGGGCGATGAAATCGTCGGCTACATCACGCGCGGGCGCGGCGCTACCATCCACCGTATCGATTGTCCCAACATTTTACGCATGAAAGATAAGGAGCGCATCGTCAAGGTCAGTTGGGGCGAAGCCAGGCGCACCTTCCCGGTGCAGGTACAAATCAAAGCCTACGACCGGCAAGGATTGATGGGTGATATCACAAATGTGCTGGGAAATGAGGGAATCAATCTACGCGATATCAACATCAAGATTTCCAATAACCTTGCCACGATTATACTAATGCTGGATATTGGCGATATCGGACAATTGAGCCGGGTGCTCACGCTCCTTGAATCGCTGCCGAACGTCATGGAAGCTTACCGGGTCAAACCGGGATGAATTATTACTCAAAAAATCCTTCCATCCATAAATCAATGCGAAAATATGTACTCCAATAGTAAGGAGTAAATTGGAGAAATAGCTTTTTTATTTGGTTTTAATTATTATCGGGATAACCATATCCGATTCGATTAAATTCCCGTGTCTCCCTTGATTTCCTTCCACAGTATGCATTCCATGATCGCTGAAAATAATAATCAACGTGCTGCCGGGGAGGAGTCGGTATATTTCAGCAATATATTCATCAATTTCTGCCACCTTTTCATATACCTGCTTTGAATCGGGGCCATATAAATGTCCGCTATCATCAATCCCATGAAAATGAATCCAGGTTAGCCTGGGTATCTCTGCGCTCAATATTTGCATCGCGTTTTCATAAGTATTGTCGTCAGAAAATCCATTCTGATCTTGATCGTCGGAAACGATAAAACGTGAATTTTCAATTACAAACGGGGCATTGGCACCTTCAATGGCAACCGAGGTCAATCCTTTTTTAGATGCACTACTGAAAATCGTTGGAGCCTGGGTATTTCGAATACCAGAACGGTAAACCTGGCTACCTTCAGGATACAACCCAGTCAATAAAGCAGCTGACGCTACATTGCTCCGAGGCGGATAAACAGTTAATGCAGAAATGACCACAGCACGATCCTCAATATTCGGCGTTAATTTCATTTGGTTGGCTTTTTCGTAAATTTCATAACCAAACCCATCCACATAGATTAAAACTACGTGTTCAAAAAGTCCGTCGATTAAAGAATTTCCAGCCAAATCCGCCATGCCCAAGTCAAGCGCGGAGGACACTGTCGCGGGGATATCTTGTATTTTTGCGGAGGATTGCACAATGGCATCCTCCTGAACAGTAATTTTTTTAGGAACAATTTTTTCGTCTAAAAATTCTAGGGAGCCATCATAATTCAGACAGACAGGATCGGTTAATTGAGTTTGATCAAGTCGATAAATCTCATCTTTTGTATCCAAAATTTCGATCTCGTGAACGACTTGAATACCATTGTTATAAAGAATGATCTCAAGCGGCGTTCCAAGACATTGGGAACTGCTATCTTTTAATTTGTGGTAATTTAATAAGTCTGCTTCTTTTATAAAGATATTGTTGTGATAATTCGTTTCAATGAGAATAGAGAAACTACCCTTAGGTTGGATATCACCTCTGCATGAAATTAATAAAGCCGCAATGGATAAAATGATCACGATAGGTTTCAATCGGAACATAATTTTCACTTTGCCTGTGGTTCAAGGATTTACCATCCAGAATATTATATAGTTGAATTTTGTGATTTTATTCCAATCCATTTTTTTGAAATAGTAAATGATTCTTCTGTTTAAATCAAAACTTCCATTTGTCATGGAAGTTGGGTGAGACAATAATCTCAATTTCAGCTGGGGGCAAAGGATTCGAACCTCTATAAACAGATTCAGAGTCTGCTGTCCTGCCGTTAGACGAGCCCCCAATTTGGGTGCGGGCATTATTTTACCACTAAACTCAAACGCAGCCTATATTTATCTTAAATTAATGCCAATGCTTCTTTCAAACGGCGAATGGTTCTTTCTTTTCCCAGCACTTGCATGCATTCGAATAAGGGCGGTGTGACGCGCTGGCCGGAAATGGCTTCGCGCAGGAAGCTCAACAGTTCCCGAGGGGTCAATCCCTGCGCTTCCATGTAGGCGGTAAACCTTGCTTCCAACTGCGCAGGTTCCCAGGCAGGAACGCCATCCAATATATCCAGACTGTCCCGGCCAAAGCGCAGAATTTCATCGCGAGTCTTATCTTTTATGATCAACGCTTCTTTTTCATGGGTGATCACGTCCCTGAACAGGAATGCGCACATTTCCACCGAGTCATCCAGCGTGGTGATGCGTTCCTTGATGACCGGAGCAATCATCACCAGGTCTTTCATGTCTACATGGTAACCGGATTTGATAAAAAACGGTTGGATGCGCTCGGCCAGGTCGTTATTGCTCAATACCTTGATATGCTCTTTATTGAAATAATCCAGCTTGGAGAAGTTGATGGCTGCAGGCGAAGGATTGAGCCTGTCCAGCGAGAATTTCTCCACCAGGTCGTCCAGGGTAAAAAATTCGGTATGATCGTCATAACTCCAAC